>NZ_JBFLUG010000053.1:0-51340 GCF_041008525.1 Parafrankia sp. FMc2
ATCGTCTATCATTGCCAAAGGAATTTCCCTACCATCACCAGAACACACAAGCCCTGGCCATGGACGGGGGTTAAAAAATATGGCACTGACTATTCGGTACGCTGTTGAGTTCTCAAGGAGCAGATGCTTCCGGCTCTTGCCCTTCGGCGTTCCCCGGAGCTTCTTTAATTTACCTGGTGTTTCCCGCCGGTGTCAAATCGCTGTTCTGGCGATTTTTCCTTCGGCTTTCGCCTCATCCGTTTCGGCCTTTCGGCCCTGGCTGTGGCGACTTGGTCAAGTTACCGACCTTTCCGGCTGGTGTCAAATCGCTGTTCTCTGCGATTCATTCCTGTGCCGGGGTGCCTCATCCGTTTCGGCCTTTCGGCCTCGGCTGTGGCGACTCGGTTAAGTTACCGAGGCTTTCGAGTTTGTGTCAAATCGCTCCGGCGTTTGCCGGCGACTGCCACTTTCCTAACCGTACCGCACTGTCTGGGAGCCACTTGCCTCGGGGGGTCTGTGCCCCCTCGGAGGAACCTGGGCCCGCGGACGTCGGGGCCGTTAAGCCCCGGTTGCTGCGGTGAGACGGAACTATACACGAGCGATCCGGGGGGTGGACGCGCCCCCACCTGACATGCATTCGTGGCCTGGCGAAGGCCCGTTGTGCGTCGCTCTCGCCCGGTCCGTCGGGACCCGGACGAGGACAATCCCTCCCCGGCTCGCGGGCCCTGCTCGGGTCGGGGCGTTTCCGTCGGCGACTGTGCGGTCGTCCCGAGACCCCGCGTACGGAGGCAGAGCGACCCCGGGGTGAACAGAACGGACAGCGCGGACAGCAACGAGGATGTTCGCCGCGCGGGTAGGCACCCGGCCGCGCAGGGCCCGAGGTGGGCGGAGCGGCGCGGAGTCGGCAGATCACAGCGGCCGGCGTCGGTCGCCCGTCAGTTCTGTCCGGTCCGCGGCCCAGCGCGCCCAGGCTGCAAGTGCCTCGTAGAGCCGCGCGCCGCCTTCGATCGCGATGCGCTGCGATCTCTGCTGCGGTGTGTCGATGCCCTCGGCCCGATCCGCGGCATCCGCGTACGTCCGGTACCGGCCGGCCGCGGCGGCGAAGAAGTCGGCTTCGCGCATCAGATGGTCGTTGAGATCCGCGGGCTCCATCAGCCAGAAGAAGAAGGACCGGAGGAGGGACTGGAGCCGGGTGGTGTGGTCCACCTCGGACGAGTCCCGCAACCAGCGCCTGATCTCCGTCAGGCCCGACTCGGTGATGCGGTAGGCCTTGCGACCGCGCGGGCCCTCGCTGTCGATCTCGATCAGCCCGTCGCTGGCGAGACGGCTCAGCTCGCCGTAGATCTGCGGGTGACCGGCGGGCCACACCGCTCCGAGTACCTGCTCGAACCGGCGGGTCAGGTCGTAGCCACTGGCCGGACCTTCGGCCAGCAGGCCCAGCAACCCGTGACGCAGTGACACGCAAACACCTCTCGCCGCTGTCTCGCTACGTAGAGTAGCCGACAGAGGCGAGAGATCCGGAACGCCGACGGCCGGGTGCGGGCCTCCTGGTTCGGAGGCACCGCACCCGGCCGTCATGCCGTGCGAGGTGGCCGCGGTCGGTTCCGGCGACCAGCGCCCGGACCGACCGAGGATCAGCCCGCCTTGTGCTTCTGGATCTCGTCGGTGAGCTGCGGGACGACGTTGAACAGGTCGCCGACGATCCCGTAGTCCGCGAACTCGAAGATCGGGGCCTCGGGGTCCTTGTTGACGGCCACGATGGTCTTCGAGGTCTGCATCCCGGCCCGGTGCTGGATCGCACCGGAGATGCCGACAGCGATGTAGAGCTGCGGCGACACGGTCTTGCCGGTCTGGCCGACCTGGTTCTGGTGCGGGTACCAGCCGGCGTCGGTCGCCGCACGCGACGCGCCGACAGCGGCGCCGAGCGTGTCGGCGAGCTTCTCGACCAGGGCGAAGTGCTCCGCCGCGCCGAGACCACGCCCACCGGACACGACGACCTGGGCCTCGGTGAGGTCCGGGCGCCCGGACTTGGCCTCCACCACCCTGTCCACGATCTTCGCGCCCTTCGCGGCGTCGGAGATCGTGATGTCGACCGGGGTCTCCGCCGGCGTCGACGGAGCGGCCTCGGGCGCAGTGGAGTTCGGGCGGACGACGACGACCGGTGTGCCCTTGGTCACCTTCGAGCTGACGATCGTCGAACCGCCGAAGATGCCCTGGGTGGCCGTGAGGTCCGCGGTGAGCGCGGTGGCGTCCCAGATCAGGCCCGAGTCCGTCCGGGCCGCGGTGCGCGCCGCGATCTCGCGGGAGTCCGGCGTCGCCGCGGCGAGCACGGCGACCGGCGAGGTGTCGGCCACCAGCTTGGAGAGGACCTCGGCGGCGGGGGCCGCCACGTGGTCGGCGATGTCCTCGGACTCGACCAGGTAGACCTTGGCCGCGCCGTACTGGGCGAGGTAGTCCTTCGCCTTGGCGTAGGTGCCCGGGCCGCCCAGGAAGACCGCCGAGGGCTCGCCCAGAGTGCGGGCCAGGGTCAGCAGCTCGGCCGTGACCTTCTTCGGCTCACCGTCGGTGTGCTCGACGAGAACAAGTACTTCAGCCATCGAACAACCTTCCTAGATGAGCTTCTGGGCGGCGAGGTACGAAGCGACCTTGGCGCCGCCGTCACCCTCGTCCTTGACGATGGTGCCGCTCTCCCGCGGCGGGGCCGGCTGGGCCTCGAGGACGGTGGAGGCGGCGGCGGGCAGGCCGACCGACCCGGCGTCCAGGCCGGCGTCCGCGGCCGAGAGCTTCGTCAGCGGCTTCTTCTTCGCCGCCATGATGCCCTTGAACGAGGGGTAACGCGGCTGGTTGATCTTCTCGACCACGCCGACGACCGCGGGCAGGGACGCCTCGACAAGGGCGTACCCGTTGTCCGCGAGACGCTCGACCGAGACCTTGCCGGCGCCCGGGTCGACCGTGACCTTGCGGGCCTGGGTGAGCTGCGGGAGACCGAGCCGCTCCGCAAGGAGCGCGCCCATGACGCCACCCCGGGCGTCGGAGGCCTCCGAGGAGGTGATGACGATGTCGGGCGAGAGGGTGGAGATCACCTTTGCGAGGGCGGCGGACGTGGAGAGCGCGTCGGAACCGTGCAGCGACTCGTCGCTGAGGTGGACGGCCTTGTCCGCGCCCATCGAGAGCGCCTTGCGGATCGTCTCGACGGCCTTCTCCGGACCCATCGTGACGACCGTCACCTCGCCGCCGTGGGCTTCCTTGATCTTGAGGGCCTCTTCAACCCCGTACTCGTCCATCTCGTTCATGACGTTGTCGACGCTCTTGCGGTCGACCGTCTTGTCCGAGGCGTCGAGCTTCTTCTCCGCCCAGGTATCGGGAACCTGCTTGACGGTAACCACGATGTTCACGCCTTGGGGCCTCCGTAGCCAGCAATATCGATGTCGGTCCTCCCCGCATCGTCGCATCTGACGCGCCGACGTGCCCGATGATCGCGGCCGTGACGCAAGCCGCAATCGGGCTGCTCACCGGTGGCGAGGCCAACACCGGGACGACATCCACGGACATCTGCCGAACGGACGGTCAACCGCTCGTACCGCCCGAGCGGGCAGCGCGCTACCCGCCCCGGGTCCTCCACGGGTCCCGTGACGTGACCCCTACCGCCTGACACCGGTCTCCACCCGGGTTCACGTGTCGGGCGCCTGGGCACGGAACACACAAGGGTCCCGGGTCCCACCATGACCGTGCATTGTGGCCTACTACTGCACACCCCTCTTCTAAATGCGTGACCAATCGGCTACTTTCTGCCTCGCGGGGCAGTTGCGCACCTGGTA
Organism: Parafrankia sp. FMc2; assembly: GCF_041008525.1. Taxonomy (NCBI): domain Bacteria; kingdom Bacillati; phylum Actinomycetota; class Actinomycetes; order Frankiales; family Frankiaceae; genus Parafrankia; species Parafrankia sp. FMc2. The sequence continues at coordinate 3,798 of NZ_JBFLUG010000053.1, forward strand.
GGGCCGCTGCCGGCCACACGGACCGGACGGGGGACGCATGGTCAACGGGGGACGCATGGTCACAGACGAGTACCCGGGTGGCGTCCGCGCCCCGGGCCCAACGGGATCCCGATCGGCACCCACACAGCTCATGCCACTCCCATCGATCGCGGTGGCGCGGTCGATGGGCCCGCCGGCGTCGCCACCCCCGACGCCGGCCGCGCCACCGGCGAGAACCCAGGCCCGCGGCGTCACCCCCGGGCTCTTCGCCCGGCTCCTCGCCGAAGCCGGCGTCTCCGACACCCGCTTCGCCCGCCAGGTCAACAACCGTGCCAAGGTCCAGCGACGCATCGAGCTGGGCCTCGCGAGAACCACGGTCGGCCACTGGCGGCGCGGGATGAAGCCTCGCGACCCGATGGTCGCGGAACTCGCCGCCGCCGAGCTCTCCGCCCTGGTCGGGTACCCGGTGCCGCCGGCCGACCTCGGCTGGCGGGGCGAGTCCTACGAACGTGATGATCTCGGCCTTGCCGCCGCCGACGTCCCGGACGACACCCTGAGGACCCTGGCCGGACTGTCGGGACGGGACATGCGGCGACGTGACGTGCTTCACGACGGTGCGGCCTTCGCCGCGGCCGCGTTCGCCGACCCCGTGCTGTCCAGCCTCACCGGCGTGATCCACCGCATCGCCTCGGACGTCCCGGCGTCTCCGTCCGGCGGCACGATGATCCGGGACATGACGGCGACCTTCCGCCGGCTGGACGCCCGGTTCGGCAGCAGCGAGATCCGGCCCCAGGTCGTCGCCTTCCTGCACGACCGGACGCGGGCCGCGGTCGACGGGCCGGCGGACACCGACACCTTCAGCGCGCTCGCCGAGCTGGCCCAGTTCAGCGGCTGGCTCGCGCAGGACACCAGCCGGCAGGCGCTGGCCCAGCGCTACTACATCCAGGCCCTGACGCTCGCCGAGCACGCCGACGACGTGATGATGGCCGGCCGGGTCCTGTCGGCCATGAGCGACCAGGCCGCGGCACTGGGGCACCCGCGGCACAGCCTCGCACTCGCCCGGGCGGCCATCGACCGCGCGGCCCGGCAGTCCGCACCCCCCGTTCAGGCGATGCTGCAGGACAGGCTGGCCTGGGCGCTGGCCCGCAACGGTGACGAGTCGGGATGCCTGCGCGCGCTGGCCGAGCTGGAGCGGGTGATTGCCCGCGAGCCGGGTGACGCGCCGTCCTGGGCCGGGCACTACAACCCCGGTGACGTGGCCGAGTGCCAGGGCCACTGCTTCATGCTGCTGGGTCGGGCGGTCATCGCCGAGCAGCGGCTGCTGGAGGCCCGCGACCTGCAGGGCCCGGCACGGGCCCGTACCCGGGCCTACGCGGAGGCGGACCTCGCGCTCTCCTACCTGCGGCGGCCGCGGCCTGATCTGGACGCGGCGCTCGAGGCCGGGTACCGGGCGGTCGAGCTCGCCGGTTCGGTGTCGTCGACCCGGATCACGAACAAGCTGACCGAACTGGACGGGGCCATGGCCGGCTTCTCGACGGTTGTCGCCGCGCGGGAGTGGCGCGCGCGGGCCACCGGCGTCGTGGCCCGCTCACGGGACCAGACGGACCCCGCGGCCGTCTGACCCCGGCTACCGTGCACGCTTGTCCGGTGAGCCTCGCAAAGGACGCCGGCCGGCGGTTCGCCCGCCGCGCACCGAGATCTGGCAGTGGCGTGCCCGGCAGCAGTGACCCGACCAGGCACGGCGGGGACCCGGCAGGCACGGGCGGCCCGCGCGGTGGGGGCGGCCCGGCCGGTGGGGGTGGCGGGAGCCCGCACGGCGGGGATGACCGGTCGGGTGGGAGAGGCCCGCGTGGCGGAGGTGATGGGCCAGGCGACCCGGGAGCCGCCGGAGGAACCGGGCCCATCCCGGCGCTGCCGCCCGTCGGGGCGTCCGGTCCGTTCGGGCGAGGGACGGACGGCGCGTGGCCGACCCACCCGGGCCGGACCCTGCTCGTGCTTGCCGCCTGGATCACGACGGCCGGTCTCGCGCTCATCGCCGCCGGGCGGCTGGTCCACCTGGACGATGCGGTCGCCTGGCCGGCATCGGCGGCGAACGCCCTCACTCCGCTGCTCTACCTGCCGGTGTACGCGGCGCTGGCGATCGGGTTCGCGCTGAGGCGCAGCCGGCTCATGATCCTGTGCGTCCTGGTCGCGGCGGCCCACCTGGTCTGGACGGCGCCGGAGGTGATCCCCGGCAACCCGGACGAGGCCGGACAGGGCTCGGCCCGGCTGCGGGTGATGACCGCCAACCTGCTGTACCGCAACGCGGAGGCGGGACGGCTGGGCCAGCAGATCCGCCAGGCCAGCCCGGATGTGATCGTCCTGGTCGAGGTCTCGCCGCTGACGCTGGCGAAGGTCCGGGAGTCGGGTGCGCTGGCGGGATACCGCTACTCCGAGGCCCGGCCGGAGGAGGGCGCGTTCGGCGCGGCGGTGTTCTCCCGCTTCCCCCTCTCGGACGCCGCGGCGCCCGAGGTGGCCGGGTCCATGTCGCTGCGGGCGACGGTACGGGTGGACGAGCGCAGGTCGTTCGTCGTCTACGCGGTGCACACGATCTCGCCCACGTCCGGTGACTACGCCCGCCGGTGGCGCGCCCAGCTCGACCAGCTGCAGGAGGAGGTCCGGGCGGCCCGGCTGCCGGTGGTACTCGCCGGGGACTTCAACGCCACCCGGGACCACCGGCCGATGCGCCGGCTGATCTCGGCGGGCGTCCGGGACGCCCATGACGTCGTCGGCGCCGGGTGGACGCCGACCTGGAACGCCGACATGGTCATGTTCCCGCCGGTGCTCCGGATCGACCACGTGCTGGCCTCACCGGCATTCGCGATCACCAGCTACCAGGTGGGCACCGAGTTCGGCAGCGACCACAAGCCCGTGACCGTCGATCTCGCCCTGCGCTGACCGCGGGGAGCTCCGGCCCGGGAGCTCCGGCCCCGCCCGCCCGCGGCCGGCTGCCCGGGACGGCTACCGCCCGACAAACTCCGCCTTGCCCGGGCCGCGCTCCACGAACGACTCCATGCCGCGGCGCCGGTCCTCGGTGCCGAACAGGCCGGTGAACAGGGCGCTCTCCAGCCGGAGCGCTTCGGAGATGGCGAGCTCGGAGCCGTCGTCGATCGCCTGCTTCGCCGCGGCGAGCGCCACCGCCGGACCGTTGACGAACGTCCCGGCCAGGCTGAGCGCCGCCGCGTACACCTCCCCCGCGGGCACCACCCGGTCGGCGAGGCCGATCGCCTCCGCCTCGGGCGCGCGCACCTGGCGGCCGGAGAAGACGAGCTCCTTCGCCCTGCTCGGGCCGACGAGCCGGGGCAGGCGCTGGGTGCCGCCAGCACCGGGGATGACGCCGAGGGTGATCTCGGGCAGGCCGACCTTGGCGTTCTCGGCGAGCACCCGGAAGTCCGCGCACAGCGCGAGCTCCAGGCCGCCGCCGAGGGCGAAGCCGGTGACGGCCGCGACCACCGGCTTGGGGATCCGGGCGATGAGCTCGAAGGTCGAGGTCAGGTCGCGGACCCAGGCGGCGATGCCGGCGATGTCCAGGCCGGCCATCTCCTTGATGTCGGCGCCGGCGGCGAAGACCTTCTCCCCGCCGTAGATGACGACGGCGCGGATGTCGGTCCGACTGGTGGCCTCCAGCGCCGCGGCCCGCAGTTCGACGGTGAGCTCGGCGTTGAGGGCGTTCATGGGTGGGCGATCGAGCCTGATCGTCCCGACTCCGTCCGAGACCTCAAGCCGCACGACCGCCATCACAGACCTCCGCATCACCGCGAACGGGTGGGACACCCCCACCCACCAGGCAGTCCCTGGCGGGCCCTCGCCAACCCTAGACGAGCGCACGTGCACGTTCAGGAGTCCGGCCCCGGGGCCCGGGGCCTTCGACGCCTGCCGTCCAACCAACCGGACGTGATGCAGATCACCTGACAGGGCGCAAGAGTCGTTTCCGGGACCGCCGCGCGGCTGAGGGCTAGCGTCGAAGCCATGATCCGCCCCGGTTCGACCCAGCCACTCGGCGTCCACTGGGACGGCGCCGGGGTCAACATCGCCGTCGCGGCCCCGCACGCCCAGGCCGTGGACTTCTGCCTTTTCGACGACCCGGGCGGCGGGAGTGCGGCGCCGGGCGAGACGCGCTTCCGGCTCCCCGAACGGGACGGTGGTGTCTGGCATGGCTACCTGCCCGGGGTCCGCCCGGGGCAGGTGTACGGGCTGCGGGCCCATGGCCTGTACGCCCCGGAGCGGGGCTACCGGTACAACCCGGCCAAGCTCCTGCTGGACCCCTACGCCCGTCAGGTCACCGGCGGGTTCGTACCCCATCCGGCCGTGCACGGATACACCCACGGTGACCCCTACGGGCTGGGCCCCGACGACCGCGACTCGGCGCCGTACGTGCCCCGGGGAGTCGTCACCGGGGCGCCCGCGGGGCCCGATCCGACCCGGAACCGGCCGGCGACACCGTGGACCGACACCGTCGTGTACGAGGCGCACGTCCGCGGCCTCACCCGGCTGCACCCCGCGGTCCCCGAACCGCTGCGGGGGACCTACGCGGGCCTGGCCCACCCGGCGGTCATCGAGCACCTGTGCGGCCTCGGGGTCACCGCCGTCGAGCTGCTCCCGGTCCACGCGCACATCTCGGAGACGACCCTGCTGGAGCAGGGGCTCACCAACTACTGGGGCTACAACACCCTGGGCTTCTTCGCCCCCCACCCGGGCTACGCGGCCACCGGCGACCCGATCGGGGAGTTCCGCGCGATGGTCAGCGCGCTGCACGACGCCGGGCTGGAGGTGCTGCTCGACGTCGTCTACAACCACACGGCCGAGGGCAGCGAACGCGGGCCGACACTGAGCCTGCGCGGCCTGGACAACCTGGCGTACTACCGCGTCGAGCCGAACGACCCGCGACGCTACCGGGATGTGACCGGCTGCGGGAACACGGTCGACGCGACGTCCCCGCACGCGGTGCGGCTCATCTGCGACTCGCTGCGCTACTGGGTGTCCGAGATGGGGGTGGACGGGTTCCGCTTCGACCTCGCCACGGCGCTGGCCCGCGCGCCGGAGGGATACGACCCGGCGGCGCCGCTGCTCACCGCGATCCACGCCGACCCGCACCTGAGCTCCGTGAAGCTGATCGCCGAGCCGTGGGACCTGGGCTGGGGCGGCTACCAGGTCGGCGGATTCCCGGCGCCGTGGGCGGAGTGGAACGGCCGGTTCCGCGACACGCTGCGGGAGATCTTCAGCCGCCGGACGGGCAGCGTCGCCGACCTCGGCTACCGGATCACCGGCTCCTCCGACCTCTACCAGCACAGCGGCCGCCGCCCCTGGGCCTCGGTCAACTTCGTCACGGCGCACGACGGATTCCCGCTGGCCGACCTGGTCTCCTACCAGGAGAAGCACAACGAGGCGAACCTGGAGGGCAACCGGGACGGGGAATCGGAGAACCGGTCGTCGAACCACGGAGTGGAGGGCCCCACCGACGATCCGGAGATCCTCACCGCGCGCCGGCGGTCCCGCCGGGCGCTGGTCGCCACCCTGCTGCTCTCGGCCGGCGTCCCGATGCTGGTCGCCGGCGACGAGCTCGGACGTTCGCAGGGCGGCAACAACAACGCCTACTGCCAGGACAACGCCGTCTCGTGGCTGGCCTGGCCCGCCACCCCGCCGGCGGACGCACCGGCGGGGGACGCACCGGCGGCGGATCCGGCCGGGCCTGATCCGGCGCTGATCCCGTTGATCGGCGGGCTGAACCGGATGCGGCGGACGTTCCCGGTGCTGCGGCGGGAGCGGTTCCTCCGCGGCGGCGCGGCGACCGTGGACGCACTGCCCGACATCACCTGGTTCCGCGCCGACGGCACGGTGATGTCGCCGGCGGACTGGAACGCGCCGCAGGTGGCGACCCTCGTCGCCCACCTCGCCGGCACCGCGATCGAGTGGACGGACGCGGTGGGCGAGCCGATCCGCGGCGAAAGCCTGCTGATCGTCATCCACCCGGACAGCGCCGACCGGCCGGTCACTCTGCCCGGGCAGCCGTGGGCCGCAGGCTACGAGCTGCTGCTCGACACCGCCGAGGACGATCTTGCTGGCTTCCCGGAGACGGTCACCGCTCCCCGGCGGAGGCTGTCCGCCGGGGAGACGCTGCTGGTCCGGGGCCGCGGGGTCGTCGTTCTGCGGGCGGTTCCCTGACCGGATCGGGTCAGGGGTTCGTGACCAGGCCGAGCTCGGCCGAGCTGGCCGTCAGCGGATGGCGCGGCAGGACGCGCACCGTGTAGCCGAACGGGCCGGTGCGCCCCAGGGGAATGGTGCCCTCGAAGCGGTGGCCGTGGCCGCCCTCGCCCTCCCCCACCTCGCTCAACGAGAGCGTGGCGGCCGTGAGGATGCGGTCGGTCTCGTCCACCCGGCCGTAGGAGGCGATCACGTCGACGTCGGCGAGGTCGAGCCCACCGAGGTCGACAGTCGCCCGGACGACCAGCGACTGGCCCACCTGGGGGGTGTCCCCGAGCCCGGCGGAGTCGACGTTGAGCACCCGCACACCCGGCCAGGCAGCCCGCACCCGCTGCTTCCAGGCGGCGAGGTCACGGGCCCCCGCGAGGTCGTCCTCGGTCGCCCGACGCGCCGACGCCCCGGCCGGGACGTAGTAGCGCTCCACGTACTCGCGCACCATCCGGGTCGCCAGTACCTGCGGGCCCAGGGTCGACAGGGTGTGCCGGACCATCGCCGTCCACCGGGGCGGGTGCGCCGACGGCTGCGCCCGGTCGTAGAAGTGCGCCGTCACCGTGTTCTCGAGCAGGTCGTACAGCGCGGCGGACTCGATGTCGTCCCGCCGGTCGGGGTCCTCCACACCGTCGGCGGTCGGGATCGCCCAGCCGTTCTGGCCGTCGAACATCTCGTCCCACCAGCCGTCCCGGATGGACAGGTTGAGGCAGCCGTTGAGCGCCGCCTTCATCCCGGACGTGCCGCAGGCCTCCAGGGGGCGCAGCGGGTTGTTCAGCCAGACGTCACAGCCGGCGTAGAGGAAACGGGCCATGCCGATGTCGTAGTCGGGCAGGAAGACGATCCGGTGCCGCACCGCCGGGTTGTCGGCGAACTGCACGATCTGCTGGACGAGCAGCTTGCCGCCGTCGTCGGCCGGGTGCGCCTTGCCCGCGATGACCATCTGTACCGGGCGGTCGGCGTGCAGCAGCAGGCGCTTGAGCCGCTCGGAGTCGCGCAGCATCAGCGTCAGCCGCTTGTAGGACGGCACCCGGCGGGCGAAACCGATGGTGAGGACGTCCGGGTCGAAGATCGACTCCACCCAGTCGAGCTCGCCGGGGGCGGCGCCGCGCTGCAGCCAGGAGGCGCGCACCCGGCGCCGGATCTCGGCGACGAGCTGCTCCCGCAGCTCGCGGCGGGTGGCCCAGATGGCCTCCTCGGGCACCCGGTCGAACTGGGCGAAACCGGCGTCACCGCTGAGCAGCCCCGGCCCGGTCTGGCGGTCGGCGAGCTCGACGATGGACCGGGAGACCCAGGTCGGCGCATGCACCCCGTTGGTCACCGAGCCGATCGGCACCTCGCTGTGGTCGAACCCGGGCCACAGCGCGGCGAACATCTCCCGGCTGACGATGCCGTGCAGGCCGCTCACACCGTTGGAGCGCTGCGCGAGGCGCAGGCCCATGTGGGCCATGTTGAAGACGTTCGGGTCCGGCTCGTCGCCGAGTTCGAGCACCCGCTCGACCGGCACACCCGGCCAGCTGTTGTCGCCGCCGAAGTGCCGGGCCACCAGGTCCTTGGGGAACCGGTCGATGCCGGCGGGCACCGGGGTGTGCGTGGTGAAGAGCGTCCCGGCGCGGGCGGCCTCCAGCGCCTCGTCGAAGCTCAGCCCGGTCTCGGTGAGCTCGCGGATGCGCTCCAGGCCGAGGAAGCCGGCGTGCCCCTCGTTGGTGTGGTAGACCTCCGGCGCCGGATTGCCGGTGACCGCCGCGTAGGCCCGCAGCGCCCGCACCCCGCCGATGCCGAGCAGCATCTCCTGGAGCAGGCGGTGGTCCGTCCCCCCGCCGTAGAGGCGGTCGGTGACGCTGCGCTCGGACGACTGGTTGTCCTCGACATCGGAGTCGAGCAGCAGCAGCGGGACCCGTCCGACCTGCGCCTTCCAGATCTGCGCGTGCAGGGTGCGGCCCTCGGGGAGGCCGACGGCGACCTTCACCGGGGCGCCGTCGGCGTCGGTGAGCTGGGTGAGCGGCAGGCCGTGTGGGTCGATCCCGGGGTAGCGCTCCTGCTGCCACCCGTCCCGGGACAGCGACTGGACGAAGTAGCCGGCCCGGTAGAGCAGACCGACGCCGACGATCGGGACGCCCAGGTCGCTCGCGGTCTTCAGGTGGTCGCCGGCGAGGATGCCCAGACCGCCCGAGTACTGCGGAAGCACCTCGGTGATGCCGAACTCCGGCGAGAAGTAGGCGATGGCGCGCGGCGCGTCCCCGATCGCCTGCTTCTGGTACCAGCGGTCGGTGGTCAGGTACTCCTGAAGGTCGTCGGCCGCGTCGGAAAGGCGGCGCAGGAACTTCCGGTCCGTCGAGAGCGCCACGAGGCGATCGTGGTCGACCTCGCCGAGCAGGCGGACCGGATCTCCCTTGCAGGCCCGCCACAGCTCCGGATCGACGGACTCGAACAGGTCGAGCGTCTCCGGGTGCCACGACCACCGGAGGTTCAGAACCAGTTCGCCCAGAGCCGCGAGCTGCTCCGGGAGCTGGGCACGGACAGTGAATCTGCGCAGCGCTCTCACGAGACGGGAAGCCTAAACAGGGCGCATGAACTCGCGACACCCGGGTTCGGCGCGTCGGTAAAGAAGGAGGAACAACTTCGCCGCAATCCGGCCGGAACGACTACTCGTCCGGAGCTGAGGCCACCTTCGCCGCCAGTGCGGCCATCACCGCGGGGTCGCGCAGTGTCGTGACGTCGCCGAGTTCGCGGCCCTCGGCGACATCCCGCAACAACCTTCGCATGATCTTGCCGGAGCGGGTCTTGGGCAGGTCGTCGGCCCAGATCACCCGGCGGGGCCGGGCCAGCTTGCCGATCCGGTGGGCCACATGCTCGCGGAGCTGCTCGACCATGGCGTCGTCCCCGGCTTCGCCGGCCGCGCCGGCACGCTCACCGCGCAGGGTCACGAAGGCCACGATCGCCTGGCCGGTGTCCTCGTCCGCCTGCGCCACCACGGCCGCCTCGGCGACCGCCTCGTGCGAGACGATCGCCGACTCGACCTCCGCGGTCGACAGCCGGTGCCCCGACACGTTGATGACGTCGTCGATCCGGCCGATGATCCAGTAATAGCCGTCCGCGTCGAGACGGGCCGCGTCGCCGACCACGTAGGTCCGCGGGCCGAAGCGGGAGAAATAGGTCTCGACGAAGCGCTCGTCGTCGCGGTACAGCGTGCGCAGCATCGACGGCCACGGACTGGTGATCACCAGGATGCCGGTGCCCTCGGTCAGCGGCTCGCCGGCCTCCGACACCAGGGCCGGGGTGATCCCGGGCAGTGGCCTGGTCGCCGACCCGGGCTTGGTCGCGGTCACCCCGGGGATCGGCGAGATCATGATCGAACCGGTCTCCGTCTGCCACCAGGTGTCGACGATCGGGCAGCGCCCGCCGCCGATCACCCGGTGGTACCACAGCCAGGCCTTCGGGTTGATCGGCTCGCCGACGGACCCGAGCAGCCGCAGCGACGACAGGTCGTGCCGGCCCGGGTACTCGGCTCCCCACTTGATGCAGGCGCGGATCGCGGTCGGCGCGGTGTAGAAGATCGTCACCTGGTACTCGGCGATCAGCCGCCACCAGACGTCGTAGTCCGGATAGTCCGGAGCGCCCTCGTACATCACGCTGGTCACGCCGTTCGAGAGCGGCCCGTAGACGATGTAGGAGTGCCCGGTGATCCAGCCGACGTCGGCGGAGCACCAGTAGACGTCGGTCGCGGGATCGATGTCGAAGACCGCGCGGTGGGTGTAGGTCGCGCCGAGCAGGTAGCCGCCGGTGGTGTGCAGGATGCCCTTCGGCTTCGCCGTCGACCCCGAGCTGTAGAGGATGAACAGCGGGTGCTCGGCGCTGACCGGCAGCGGCGGGCAGATCGGGTCCGCCGCCGCGAGCAGGTCATGGTACCAGACGTCGCGCCCCGCGGTCATCGCCGTCTCGGCCCCGCCCACCGGGCCCGTGGAGCGGACGACCACGATGTGCTCCAGCTTCGGCAGGTCGCCGAGCTCGGCGTCCACGCCGGCCTTCACCGCCGCCGTGCGCCCCTTGCGGCGGGCTCCGTCGACGGTGATGAGCACCTTGGCGTCGGAGACCTCCATGCGCTCCCGCACCGCCGACGGAGCGAACCCGCCGAAGACCACGTTGTGCACCGCGCCGATCCGGGCGCAGGCCAGCATGGCGACCGCGACCTCGGGGATCATCGGCAGGAAGATTCCCACCACGTCGCCGGGGACAACGCCGAGCGCGCGCAGGCCGTTCGCCAGCCTCTGGGTGTCGGCGAGCAGCTCGGCGTAGGTGACACTGCGGCGCTCGCCCTCCTCGCCGTGCCAGTGGTAGGCGACCCGCTCCCCCAGCCCGGCCGCGACATGGCGGTCGAGGCAGTTGGCGGAGACGTTGAGCTCCCCGTCGTCGAACCAGCGGTAGAACGGCGGGTTCGTGTCGTCGAGGACACGGGTGAAGGGCTTGTCCCACACCAGCAGCTCGCGGGCCCGGGCGGCCCAGAAGGCCAGCGGGTCGGCCGCCGCGTCGGCGGTGGCGGTCTCGTCCGCCGCCGACTGGCGCGGGACGAAACCGGCCGGCGGCTCGAAGCGCTCGACGCCCAGCAGGCGCGTCAGCTCAGCCTCCAGCTCGCCACCCTCGGCGCTGCCGTCGGCGGCACCACCTGTGTTCATGCCGGTCACGGTCACGCGTTCCTCCTGCGGCGGCGAAGGTTCCGAACGGCGGACGGTCCTGCGGCGCGGTGACCCGAAGCGCATGGTCACCCACGGTTTCACCGGTGTATCACGAAGCACCGACGTCCTCCCAGAACCCGCTGGCCCGCGGACGGGACCAGCCCGGACGGGACGAGACGGGAGTGCATGAGGACTAGGAGGCGGTCGTGGTCGCCCAGGTGTGCAGGAGGTCCAGGAGCTCCTCGGCGGCGAGCATGCCGGTGGCGGTGGTCACCGTCAGGTGGGGCGCGTGCCAGTCCTGGTCGTGCAGCTCCCCGTGGGCCGGGCGGACGGCGAGGTCCGCGGCGGCGAGCATCGGCACGTCCAGGACGGAGTCGCCCGCGGCGAGCACCCGGCCGACCCCGGCGCGGCGGGCCACCTCGGCCACCGCCGCCTGCTTGGTGAGCGCCGCCGGGACGAGGTACACCTTGCGGCCCTGCGCGGACAGCGACCAGCCCACCTCGGCCACCTCGGCGGCGACGGCGGACAGGTCGGGGATCACGTCCCGGCTGTGGGCGACCAGGTAGACGAACAGGTCGTCGGCGGTGCGCACCAGCCTGGCCCAGCCGTCGGCGGCGAGCCGGGCGGCGAGGTCCTGCATCTGTGCCAGCGGTGCGCAGGCCCCGGCCAGCCGGGCGGCGACCTGCTCCGCCCACGCCGGGTCGGGCTCGCCGTCGACGAGGAGGTGCCCGCCGTTGGCGGCGACCGCGAACGCCGGACGGACCCCCAGGTCGATCCGCCGGTACTGGGCGAGGGTGCGGGTGGTGACGGGGACGAAGACCGCCGCCTGGTGCAGCCGGGCCAGCACGGCGAGGCCGCGGGTCGTCAGGTAGGCGGACGGGGCGCCGTCGATCAGCTCGACAACGGTGATCGACGGTTCCGCGGCTCCCACCGGGAGGCGAAACGACGTCCGGGAGAAGATCAGGGTCTGGTCCAGGTCACAGGCCAGCATGGCCCGCCCGCGCACCGGCGGGACGGAGCCGCCGGGCACCGAGGACGCCACCGAGGTCATGGCGCGACCGGGCGCCAGCGCGCCGCGGGGGTGTGGAACACGGGAGCACCCTCCGCCTCCGACCGCACCGGCCGGACCAGGCCGACGCAGGAGAACGGCAGGCCTTCCATCTCCTCCACCGGCACCCCCCGCGCCTCGGCCAGCGCGAGCACGTGCGCGAGCTCGTCGACCCGGTCGGGCGCGACCAGGATCCGCCAGGGCACCCGGCGCAGCAGTACCCGCGTCGCCTCCCCCACCCCGGGCTTGACCATGATCACATCGGGGATGTCGAACCGGGCGGCGATGCGTTCGACGGCGGCCCAGCCCTCCCAGGTCGGTGTCCGGTCGGCGGCCCACAGCCGGGGCCACTCGCCGTCGACCTCGTCGGCCACCTCGTCGAAGCGGCTGACGATCGTGTCGACGAAGTGCCGGGAGAGATCGTGCTCGGTGAGCTCGCCGTAGAACTTGGCGCCGTGGAAGTCGTCCGGGCCGATGTGGTCGGCGTTCAGCACCGTGCGGCTGACCAGGCCGCTGACCGTGGAGTTCAGGCAGGCGCTGGGGATCAGGAAGTCGTCCCGGGTGCCGAAGAGCGACACGCAGCGCGCCGGGTCGGCGAGCACGGCGAGGGTGTCGTCGAGCCCGAGCCCGCGCACCGCCTCGGTGAGGACCCGGGTCATCACACCCTTGCCCGTCCAGCCGTCGACGAACTGGACCGCCGCGGCCGGGTGCCGGTCGGTGATGTGCCGCAGCGCGTTCAGGTCCACGCCCCGGTCCTTGATCACCGAAATGGCGTAGTGCGGGACGTCCAGGCTGTGCCGGAACAGGTACCAGCGCCGCATCAGGATGCCGATGGGCGTGCCCGCGCGGGCGATCGAGGCGAGCACCGGCGCCGGCTTGGTGTGCCGGACGAGCTCGGCGACGATCCCGGTCGCCAGTGCCACCCGGCGCGCCGAACGTTCCAGGGCCTGCTGGTAGATCTCCAGGTAGGCGGCGTCCGGCTGGTACTCGATCGGCAGGTCCTCGGAGTAGTGCCGGCCGGACTGGAAGCCCTCCTCCCGGTCCTCCGTCGGCCGTTCCAGGTTCGCCGTACTCAGGTCGGTCAGCAGGAACGTGACGTCCTCGGGCAGGTACGACCCGGAGCCGATCAGGGGGCGTCCGCCGACACCCGCGGGCGGGGAGATGGTCATGCCGCACGCTCCGGGACGTAGCAGGGCAGCGTCACGACGGTCACCGGCGCGCAGGCCGCCAGCTCGGCGAGCAGCCCGTCCAGGGCAGGCCCGCCGGGGACGGGGCCGCGGCCGTCCATCCCCGAGTCGACGACGACCACGATGTCGTCGTAGCGGCCCGGCCCGACGTTGTAGACATGGCTGACCCGCCCCGGGTCGTCCGGCGCGGGGAAGGTGAGCGACGACCGGATGGCGTAACCGTCGACGTCCAGCGGGTGTACCGGGGACCGGGTCGTCGACTGGTAGACGACGTGCCGTTCCGTCAGCTCGGCGAGACCGTGCGCCAGCCGCATCGGCACGTACATCAGCTCCTCGGTGCCCAGTACCAGGATGTCGCCACCGCGAGCGGCCCCGTCTCCCTGCGCTGACCGCAGGGCGGCCAGGACGTCCCGGGCGGCGGCGGGAAGTGCCTCGGTCAGGCGCTCGCGGACGGTCGGCGACCAGCCGTGCCGCGCCCCGTCCGGCAGCCCGGCCGGCCAGGGCACCGCCACCCGGGTCACCGTTGCCGCTGGCGGGGCCGCCGCCACCGCGTCGACCGCGCCCTCCGGAGACGGGCCGCCAGCGGCCACCGGGTCGGGCACGGGGGCGAGGGCGGCGTACGAGCCGCGGATGGCGCTGGCGCGCTCGGTGACGTCCTCGGGCACCGAGACCGTGGCCGCGACCAGTGAGACGACGTCCAGGCGCACGCCCAGCTCGGTGGCGAGGGCGGCGAACGCGGCCCGCGCGGCGGGGGGCCGGGCGTCGACGAGCGCGGCGACGGCGTAGTCCGTCCGGGGGGCGAACGCGTGCAGGATGCGGATGGTCCCCAGAGCCGTGCGCCCGGTCGACAGCTCGTCGTCGACGAGCACCAGCCGGCCCGGAGCGGCGAGCACGTCGGGGTCCTCCGGCATGAGCCAGTGGTGGGTGGCGTGCGAGTGCGACTCGACGAACTCCAGCAGCGGGGTCATGCCCGGGACGGCCCGGCGGGTCGTGTGCAGGTAGTGGCTGTTCGGCAGGCCGTCGGCGACCGCGTGGCCCAGCGCCGTCGCGGTCTCGCAGTAGCCGATGACCACCGGCGCCGGCGCCGCTGCCGGCACCGGACCGGGCCCGTGGCCCGGCTCGGGCAGGGCTCGGACCAGGCCGGCCAGCCGGGCGCCCGCGTCGAGCGCGACGGCCGGCGGCACCGGCAGGTGCTTGCCGAGGACCCGGCTGACCAGCAGGTGGGCCCGTCGCGGGTTGCGGCGCAGAGCCAGACCCACCAGCTCCCGCAGCTTCTCCCCGTGGTGCTCCTGCGGTGCCTCCTGTGGTGGTTCGTGCTCCCCGTCCTGACGGACCTCGATCCGCAGCCCGAGCGCCTCCCACAGCCAGTCCGGACCGGACGGGCGGCTCGCCGGCGGGCCGGACGGAGCCAGCCCGCCGGGCGCCAGCCCGCCGGGGACCAGCGCGGTCATCGGAGCGCGTCCTGGGTCGCGGCCAGCACGTCGACGAACGTGAGGCCCTCGCGCAGCACGCCGAACGCCTGTGCCCGCCGCTGCACCGCCTCGGCCCACAGCCGGTGCGGACGAAGCTCGTTCATCTTGTTCTCGTAGCTGCTCGCCCGTACCCCGCCCGTGTCACCGGCAAGGATCACCTCCGCATCCTCGTACTCCTCCTGGGTGACGACGTGCAGCGCGTGCACGGCCGGCACATGGGTGGGATGGATCACCGTCTTGCCGATGAGCCCGTTGGCCTTGTCGAGCACGACCTCCCGGATGAGCCGGTCGAAGTCGGCGGACACCAGCTCGGACCGGATCCGGGCTCCCTGCTCGCTGCCGTGGACCAGGTCGGCCTCCTCGAACGGGGTGACCCTCAGCGCACTGACGAACAATCGCTCCGGCTGCGCGAAGTACTCCCACACCGGACCTGTGACCACATGGTCACCGCCGCGGGCGCAGATGTTCACGATGTCGGCGATGCAGTCCCGGACCACCGCGATGTCGTAAATGGTGAGATCCCGGTCCCGGCGCAGCCCGAAGAGACCGGAGAGGTCCGTCGCACCCAGCCGCACGGCAAGGACGTTGTCGGTGTACTCGTCCATCAGCCGGCGCACGCCGCCCAGTTCGTCGACCCGCGTTTCACGAAAGATGACCGCCGGGCTTTCCAGCACCGGCATGGCCCACAGCGGGCGGCCCAGCACCTCCGATCCGCGCAGCACCGCGGCGAGGCCCGGGCCGCCGTTCTCGATGCCGAACTTCGGCAGCACGAATCCGGCGACAAGGGCGCGTGCCGGGCGGCTCAGACGGCCCAGCAGCGTCATTATCTGTTCCACGGCACGTACCCGGACGAACAACATCGGCGGGCCGGCTCCGCAGCGCGGGGGATCCGCGCCGAGATCGTCCAGGGCGGCCACGACGTTCGACTCCGCGCCGATCACCTCGTGGTCGGCGATGGCGTCCTCCAGGCAGAGGACCATCGACGTCACACCCGCCGCCACCTGCCGTCGGACGTCCCTGGCCAGGCGGGGCCTGGTGCCGGGGGCGTACAGGGTGGCGCCCAGCGCCGTGGCTACCAGCCGTCGGTCGTCGGTCGGGACGATCTCCCGGGGAGCACGGTGGAACAGCGCACCGGCGCTGGCGTCGTCCAGGAAACTGAAATGACGCAAGCGGCTCGCTCCTGTCAGGACGTTCCGGCAGCAGG
The DNA here is from genome assembly GCF_041008525.1 of Parafrankia sp. FMc2. Lineage (NCBI taxonomy): Bacteria > Bacillati > Actinomycetota > Actinomycetes > Frankiales > Frankiaceae > Parafrankia > Parafrankia sp. FMc2. The sequence continues at coordinate 19,589 of NZ_JBFLUG010000053.1, forward strand.
ACGGTGCACGACGATCCACGGAATCGGGAACGGCCAGGCCGTCTCCCTCACCCAACCCGCAGCCGCGCGGGTCGCAGGGCGGTCAGCGCGGGACAGAGGGCCCGTCGCAGACGGTACCCCGCCTCTTCGGGGATCCGGGACGAAACACCGCACGACACCTGGGTGCACAACAGTTGTCGACAGGCAAACGGGCCGGCGCCCCTGTCGCTGGGGACGCCGGCCCGTGCCAGGAACTGGTCGGTCACTCTGCGAAGCGGTGTCAGGCCTTTCCGAACAGCCGCTTGTAGGTGGCGGAGGCCTTCGGGTTCTGGCCGCCGTTCTGAATGGTCGAGCAGACGTTCCCGGGCGCGGCGTCGTGGAAGTACGCCTCGTACGCCATCACGTCCTTGTACTCCATGAACGTGTCGTACATCTTCTGGATGTAGAAGGGGTTGTCACCGCCGCCGCCTCGGCTGCAGGAAGCCACACCCCACTCACCCACACCGACCTTCTTGCCGTGCTGGCGGGCGAAGTCCAGGAGGTAGCACAGGCCGTTCGGGGTGTCGCACTGGCGGTTCCATTCGGCCTCGTTGCGGGATGCCGGGTACCAGTCGTACGAGTCAATACCCACGTAGTCCACGTACTCGTCCCCGGGGTAGGCCGCCCACGGCGATCCGCCCTTCGGCACCGGCGAGGCGTGCGCGTTGAACGTCCAGTCGATCTTCACGTCCGGATCGGTCGACCGGATAGCCGTGGAGATCTTGCGGAAACAGTCCCGGAACTGCGTTCCGGCCGGGTCCGAATGCCAGTACATGAACGTCCCGTTGAACTCCCAGCCGATACGCACGATCGAGTCGGCGCGGCCGTTGTTCTTCAGGAAGGTGCCGAACTTCTTCCAGTGCTCGTCGTACTCGCCGCGGGCGCAGGCCGCGTGGTTGCCCTGGCCCTTCGGGTAGGTCGGCTGACTGATCACCAGCTTGCCCTGGAAGCCCTTGTACAGGTCCAGCGGCCAGCGCGGCTCGACCATCGCCGACCAGCCCTTGGTCCGCACGGTGAACACGTGCGCGACGTCGTTCGGGCGGCCGCGCCAGTTGCCGAACGACAGGACCTGCGACAGGACGTGCGACGGGTAGACGCCCGACATCCACGGCAGGCCCGAGTGCTCACCACTGGTGCCGCCGCCGGAACCGGCGGGGGCCGGCCGCGGGGCCGGGCTCGGCGCAGGTGCCGGAGCGCCGGTGGCCGACGGCGCCGAGGTGGACGGCGCCGAGGTGGACGGCGCCGAGGAGGTCGGAGCGGAGGAGGTCGGAGCGGAGACGACCCGGCCCCCGTCCTCCGGTGCCGGGCTCTCCGGAGCGTCCTCCGCGGGGGCGCCTTCCGGGGCCACCGCCTCGGTGGCGACGACGTCGAGAGTTCCGCTGGCTTCCAGCGAGCCCTGCCGCGCGGTGACCGTCACCCGGCCGGCGAACCCGGCGGGCACCTGGAAGCCGAGGATGAACCGGCCGTCCGCGCCGGCGCGGGCCGTTGCCGAACCACCGAGATCGGTGGTGGCCGCGGTCACGGTCACATCGCCGCCGGCGCTGAAACCACGGCCGCCGACAAGCACGATGTCGCCGTCGAACAGCACGACCGTCAGAGTCGCCCGCCCGGTCACCGCCGGGCCGGACGTCAGGCCGGCCACGGGAACCTGCTGACCGGCTCCCCCCGGGCCGGCAGGACTCTGCGGGTCGCCCGGACCAGCGCCGCCGGCCGGTGAACGGGACGGAGTCGGCGCCGCACCGGTCGCCATGGCGCCCGCGGGAGACACCAGCTCCAGCGAGAGCAGGATGGCGAACGCGGCGGCGAGGCCCAGCCGGGGCCCGCGGCCGACCCGGCGGCCACGCCTGCGCCCGAACTGGCCGGACCTGCGCTGGCCGGACGTGCGGGAGGGAGGACAGACAGCGAGGCGCTGGCGGAGACCAGCGCGGGATGGGCGGTCGACCCGAGGGGTCGGTCGGCCGCCGAGTGTCGAGGCCATGCTCGCGGGCCGCCTTTCGGTTGTGGCGCGGATCATCGGCGGACACACGACCGGCACACGCGGGAGGACTCGTGGTGCCTCCCCGCGGCTCGTCCCCTCCGGGTCGCCACCACCGTGGTGTGACCCAGCGCGCCGCTGCGGTGCCAGAGCCGACGGCGTCCGACGGATTCTCCGGTTCGCCGGCCGGACCTCAGAAGAATCCGACCAAACTGCACACGACTGAACGGACTCATCGTAAGGGACCAACCCGAACGGGGGCGGTACTACCGGGAAATATACGGAGTGGTAACGGGAAAGACGGCGATCAACTAGCACCCAGACACAGTGCACTTAAGTAACGGATACACAACGAACCGTGTCGTTCAGGCGATCAAGGCCACATCGGGTTCGCTACGGCGAATTTCTTCGCGGTTCTCCGCGAAGCGACATCGGCCAGGCGGCGGAGGTCTCCGCGCGATTCGGATCGGCCCTCAGCGAATGACGAGCTGGCTGTCCTCGGGGTGATCCACCCACAGGGCGGGCCCGTCCGGCGTCACCACCGGAAGAAGGCGCACCCCCCACGGCAGCTGCGCGCCCTCAAGGGTGACCTCCATGGTCCAGGACCCGGCGTACCCGGCAGGTTGCAGCTCGGTGAGCGGCTGGCCCTCGGCCGGCGTCGAGGGCGGTTCCTCGCCGGGCCGGGCCACCAGCACAAGCCGCGGGGTCGGGCCGGTGGACCGTACCTGGACCCGCAGCGTCCGGCGCCGCCAGCCCGCCTTCGACACCGTGTACGACACCGAGCTCAGCTCGGCCGGGTCCGGCGCCGGCATCGCGGCCGGCGGGAGCGTCTGCTGCGCGCCGGCACCGGCGGCCGTCAGCAGCCCCGGCTCCGATCCGTCGGCGTGGCCGACGCCGCCCCGGCCGTTCTGATTCATCGGAGTCACGGGTGCCATTGCATGCAGGGGTGGAACACCGTGCCAGAGCGCGCCGTACGGCCCGGTGTGCTCGGTGGCGCCGTTCGGCGTCGCCGCCCCGGGAACCGGCAGCCCCGCGGCGATCTGGTCCGGAATCGGGACTCCGGCCGCCAGCGGGCCGGGCACCGGCATCCCGACGGTGGACGGACCGACGTTCGCCATCAGCTGCCCGGCCATCATCTGCCCGGCCATCATCTGCCCGGCCGCCAGCTGCCCGGCGGGCGGTGGACCAGCAGGCGATGGACCGGCAGGTGGCTGTGAGACGGGCGGCGGGCCGGCGGGTGCATGCCCGCCGGCCGCCTGCCCGACGACCGCCCGGCCGGCCACCGGAAGGCCAGAGATCGGCGGGCCGGTCGGCAGCCAGAAGGCGCCGGTCGTGGGTGCGGCCACGGCAAGGTCATCGGACGGCCCCGCCACCGGCGCGTGCGCCGCAGGCACCGCAGGCACCGCGGACGCCGCAGGCGCGGCGGGCACCGCAGGCACCGCGGGCGCCAGGGGCACCGGCGTCTCGACCAGCTGGATGGCGGGAGGCATCGGCATCACGTCGATCACCACCGGCTGCGTGCCCGGCGAGAGGGATGGCAGCGGAGAACGGTTGAGGGCGGCCGGGGCGTCTCGCCCGGAGTGATCGGCGGCCCGCGGCGCCGGGGGCGGAACGGGGGCCGGCATCCGGTGGCGCACCGATCGCCCGACCACACCGAGATCGCCGGTGACCGTCACCGGGGTGTAGATCAGTTCCCGCAGGCCCGAGCTGCCGGGGACGGCCGCGTCCCGCAGCTGGCCGTAGCGGCTGGCGCCGACCAGCCGCAGCGGCGGTAGCAGCGCGGCGAGCGGCACCTCCGCCCCCTCCTGTCCCAGCAGGGCGAGCGGCCCGGATGTCGGATCTCCGGGAAGGCCGGCGTCGCCGCCCGGGCCGGGGGCGTTCACCCCGGGACCGGCGAAGCCGGGGTCGACCGCGCCAGGCAGACCCGCCCCCGCCGCGGCGGTTCGGCCGGATGCGCCGGCGCCACCGGACGCACCGATACCGGCGCCGGCGAACGTGACCGGCCCGGCCACCGGAACGGGGACCGCGTAGACCCGCACCTCCGCCCCGGCCCGGGCGTTCCAGCGCAACGTGACCTGATCGCCCTCCGAGCCGGTCATCAGATCGGTGACCGGCCGGCGCCGGGAGGGCACGCCGAACTCGGCCTGCGCTCCCGCCGTCCGGGCGGCGTTGCCGTCGATGTCGGTGTACTCGACGAACGCCCGGTACTGGTAGCCCACCCCGGGCAGCACGTCCGGGTCGAGGAAGCTGCCGCCGGTGACGCGGGCACGCCGCGGCGGGGCGGTCACCGCGGAGTCCGGGTCGACGGTCCGCTCGATGGTGACCGTGTCGGAGGGCCCGCCGGGCCGCCAGGTGAGCCGCACGCCGGTCGGCGTCGCCTCGGCACGCAGGTCCGCGATGTCGCGGACGGCGATGACCGGCCGGGTGGTCACCGGTCGGGACCGCCGGTCGCCGGACAGCGCCGTCACCTCGTGCCGGACCGTCGCCCAGGCCGGCGCCCCGGCGTCCGCGAGCTCGGTGGCGCCGGTCGTGCCGAGCGCCCGCCGGTCGGCCCGGGCCGAGCCCGGCTGTTCGGTGATCCGTTCCACCCGGTAGGTGACCGGCCCGGCGGACGGGGACGGCCGCCACCGCAGGACAACCGCGTTGTCGACCACCGCGGCGGTGAGGTCGTCGGGGGGTGCGAGCGGCACCGCGGCGAGCGCGCGCAGCGCGTCCTGGCTGTCGACGGCGGTGGCGAGCACCGCGACGAGTGCGGCTTCCCGCTGGTGCGGGGGCAGCCCGCGAGCGGCCTCGACCCGGCGCCGGATCACCGCCTGCTCCGCGGTCAGCTCGCCGAGAACGTCCGCGGGAGTGCGGCCGTCCGGGCCGGGCACGTCCGCGGCCCGGGCGACAAGCCAGCGGGCGCGTTCGATGGCGGCGTCCGGCCGCAGGGTGGTGCGGTCCTCGAGAAGGGCGCGCCAGCCCGCCTCGGCGGCGCCGAGGGCGGCACGGACCAGTGATTCCAGCTCCTCCGCGGACTCCCGGGCGGTGTTGCCCCCGGCCGGCCCGGCCGCCGCGAGCGCCGCGCGGGCGCGGGCCAGGCCCTCGCGGGCCTCCCGGGGCCGGCCGCCCTCGAGGGCCTGGCGGACCGCGGTCAGCGCGTCGCCGGCGGCCCGGACCTGGCGCAGGCTGTGGCCACACCGCCGGCAGGTCACGGCTGCCGCCTCGGTGAGCGCGGAGCACGCGGGGCAGGTGGTGTAGAGCCCTGTGTCGCAGTAGCGGCAGGTGGCCGACCCGCCGACCGGCTCGGGACGCCCGCAGCCCGAGCACAGCACGTAGTCGACGGCGCCCCCGGTGCTCACCGCGGCGCCGAGATCGCGGGCGATGCCGAGGATGACCGTCTTCACCTGCTCCGCGCCGAGCCCGCGGCCGGCGGCCAGGGCCGCCCGGACCGCGCCCTCGTAGGCGACCGCGGTCAGCTCTCCGTCGAGCACCACGTGCTCCTCGACGACCGGGCGCAGCTCGTCCGCGACGTCCGCCAGCAGGCCGGCGGTGTACGCCGCGGGGTCGCCCTCGACGAGCCGGGAGCGCACCATCGCCAGCAGGTCCGCCGTCAGCGTCTTCTCCCGGTCGTGCGGCCGCCGGGCGTTGCCCGCGGCCACCGACTCCCAGGCGGCCCGGATCCGGTCCAGGGGGGCGTCGGGCGGCAGGCCCAGGAAGTCCCACAGCGACGCGGTACCGACCTGGTCGCCGCCGCGCAGCACGCGCAGGTCCTCGAGGCGCTGCCGGATCTGGCTGCGGACCTCCGGCGCCAGTGCGGCGACGCCGGATCCCTCTCCGTCGGCGATGATGTGCTCGCGGGCGAGACGGGCGTCGAACTCGGCGCCGGTGACGCCCGCCGCGGCGGCGAGCCGGCGCAGGCCCGCCACGCGGGACTCCGGAATGCCACCAAAACGATCACGCAGCGTGACAAGATAGCCGTCGACCTTGGCGAGCCGCTCCGCGTCCCCGCTGCGGCGGGCGTCGAGCACCAACTGGCGCAGGTGCGCCCGGGTGTCGCCGTCGAGCAGCGGCGCCTCCCACTCCGCCCGGCGGCGGACGAGCTCCGTCGCCAGCGCCGCGTACTTCGCCGAGTTGCGCTCGCGCTGTAGGAAGGCCATCACCCGGGCCAGCCGGGCGGCGACGTCCGAGTCGGTGTCCTCCCGGGCCGGATCGAGGTCCGCGATCAGGAACGGGTCGGTGGTATCCACCGGCGTCCGGGCGCGCAGCGGAGCCAGGACCCGTCGCCGGTAGCCGCTGCCGTCGAATGCCGCGCTCACCGCTCCACCCTCGTTCCGCCCCCGCCCGCCTGCCGGGCACTCCGCTCCTCCGACGAGGGTACGGATCCCGTCCCGGCCCGCGGCCACCGTGGTGGTCATCCCGACCCGCCCGGGCTCCCGGCGGCGATCAGTCCCGCTGTTTGAGCAGGTTGACCTTGGCCGACTCCTCGGTCTTCATGCTCTCGCTGCCCACACCCGCCTTGACCCGCAGCACCAGCGGCTCGGACGCGCCCACGTGGGTCGCCGTCACCTGGATGGTCTGGTCGCGGCCCATCTCGAAGCTGACCTCGACCGGGGTGCCGCGGGGGTGCCCGGCCGGGATACCGCTGATCGCCCCGGCCACGATCACCTTGTTGTCGTCGATGCGGGTCGACTCGACGCCGGTGCCCTGCTCGAAGACGCGGATGTCGACCTCGGCCTGGTCGTCGGAGATCGTGTAGAACGTCCGCTTCACCTGGATCGGCAGGGCGTCGTTCTGGTGGGCGAGGAAGGCGGCGACGGCCGACCCGCGATCCTCCGCGAAGATGCCGAACCCGCGGGACGTGACGTCCGTCACCCGGGTGCGCACCAGGTCGACCACGGAGGAGGTCGTCAGCCCGGCGGCGGACGCGCTCGCGGCCGCGGCCGCCTCCAGGTCGCCGGCGGCGGCGGCGTCGAGCGGCTGGTCCGGGCGCAGCCGCCCGCTCGACACGAGCTCCGCGCGGACCTCACGCTCCAGCGCCTTCTTCTGGCCGTAGACAGCCGCCCCCTTGGCGACGGCGAGGTCCGGGTCGGCGAGCCGGCAGTTCAGGCCGAACGTCTCGTTGAGCCGGCGGGCGACCGCCGGCAGCTTGCTCATCCCGCCGACGAGGAGACAGAGGTCGATGGTGTCGACGCCCTTCTCCTTCGCCCGCTGCAGGACCGAGGCGGTGAGGTCCACCGTGCGCTGCAGCAGCGGTGCGGTGATCTCCTCCAGGGTCGCGCGGGTCAGCGTGACGCTGCACCGCTTCCCGCCGTGCACCACCAGGACGTCGACGCTCTCCCGCCCCGACAGCGCGAGCTTGGCGTCCTCGGCGCCGGTGAGCAGCTCCTGCTCGTCGTAGACGTCGTCCAGCGGGTCACCGGCGTCCGGCTGCTCCTGGACGAACTTCTGCGCCAGGTAGCGGACGATCTCGTTGTCCCAGTCGGCGCCGCCGAGCTCGTGGTCACCGTCGGTGGCCACCACGGTGATGTCGTTCCCGTCGAGCCTGATCACCGTCGTGTCGAACGTGCCACCGCCGAGGTCGTACACCAGCACGGTGGCGGTGGACTGGCCGTCCTGCGCGAACCCGTAGGCGAACGCGGCGGCCGTCGGCTCGTTGATGATGTCGACGACGTTGAGGCCGGCGAGCTCGCCGGCGAGCTTGGTCGCCTTGCGCTCCTCGTCACCGAAGTACGCCGGGACAGTGATCACCACGTCGGTCACCGGCGTGCCGGTCGCCCGCTGGGCGTCCGCGGCGAGGGCCTTGAGGACCAGGCTCGAGACCGACGCGGCGCTGTACTCGACGTCGTGGGCCACGAACCGCCAGTCCGAGGCGCCCATGTGCCGTTTCACCAGCCGCGCGACGTCGTCCGGGCGGATCCGGGCCTGGCGCTTGGCCTGCGTCCCGACCACGAAGGAGCCCGACCCTCCGCCGTCGGCCCCCCCGGCGCCGGCTTCGCCCGCGGACGCGGCCGCGGCGCTCTCACTGGCGCTGTCGAACAGGACGACAGAGGGTGTCGTGGGCTGTGACTCGATGTTGCGGATCACGTCCGGGCGGCCGTACTCGTCGACCTGGGCGATACACGAGTAGGTGGTGCCCAGGTCAATGCCGAACACCTTGGTGCCTGCCACCGTCTGATCTTCCCTTCCGCTGACGACTGCTGCCACCGACGGCCCGCAGCCGGCGACGCCCCCACACCGCCGGCGGGAACTCGTCGCCGGCCTCGCCGCCGGCGGTGCTCCCGCCGGCATCTGCCTCATGATGATGACGGGGTCGCCGCAGGCCGCTGTAGCCGGCCGTCCCCCGGACGGCCATCCGGTGGTCATCGGGCGGGTCAGCGCGCCCGGTACACCTCGGTCTCCGCCGGGCGGATGACGGTCGACTCACCCCGTACGAAGCCGGGCCGGACCGTCCGGGCGACCGTCCCCGCCAGCGCCGATTCGTCCGTGGCGACGCGCCGGACCCCGAGGAAGCGGCCCGGGTCGAAGGACTCCCCGACCTCCGGGGTGAACGGACGGACGTCCGCCGCCAGGTCGAGGATCTGGAGCAACTGCTTGCGCAGGATCCCGGCGACGCTCTGCGAGTCCTCGCCCCCGAGACTGCTCATCTGGTCGTAGAGCCGGACAAGCCCGCGCAGCAGCGGTGCCATCGCCTCGGTCAGCTCGCCCCCGCGCAGGCGGCTGTTCTCCGCGTGCAGGCGGTCGACGAGCTCGGCATCATGCCGCCGCAGGCGGACGAGTTCGTCCACACTTTCGGCGAGCCGTTCCAGCACAAGCCGGTCGGCCGCGGCGGCTGCCGCGGCGACAGCGGCACTGTTCTCTGCGGCCCGGTCGGCCCGGTCGGCCTGGTCCACACCGGGGTCCGGGGCGTGCGTCGCGGCCGCGGAGCCGTCCGGGCCGCGCACCCCCGGCAGCGCCGGGACGATGTCCGCCGCGTCCGGCATCTCGATCCCGCCGACCGCGGCGCCGGACGTCCCGTCATCAGACGTCCGGGGATCGGGCGTTCCCGCAGCAAAGGCGCCGGAGTCGAGGGCGTCGTCCGGGAGGTCGACCGCGCCCGGCAGGCCCGGCCCGGTCAGGTCGTCCACCAGCCCCGGCGCCGGCCGAACGACCGCGGCGTGCTCCTCGGCTCTCCGAGGGGCGTCCCGGGTGTGACCCGCAGCGCCGTCGGCGTCGCCGCGGGCGTCAACGACCGGGTCGGCACTGCGCCGACCCGAGGGGCCGCCCCCGAGGATCTCGTAGTCGAGCAGATCGAACTCGTCCATACGGGCGGCGTGGCCGCTGGCATGCTCCTCCTCGAGAGGCGCCTGCACCGTGGGCGGCGGACCGGCGTCGAAGGTCGGCGGGCTGTCACGTCGGAAGAAGTCGATCTTCTGGACGGGCAGCGGGGGGAGGCTCGGAGCGTTGGCCACGCCGTCCGCGGAAGCTGGCCCGGACCGGGCGGCCGACCCGGCCGGCGGCCCCGGCACCTCGGCATCGGCGCGCGGCGCGTCCGGGTAGGGGGCCGGATCAGCGTCCGGATCCGGGTAGTCGGCGCCGCCGTACTCCGCCCGGCCGTACGCCGGGCCGCCGGCGAACCCCGGGTCGGCCGGGTAGCCGCTGTCCGGGTACTCGGCGTCGGCGTTGACCGCGGTGGCGTCGTACGTGTCCGCCGCCCGGAAGTCCTCAGCCTGGTCCGCCGCACGGAAGTCCTCGGGCAGGCCGGCCCGGTGCCGGCTCTCGGCGCGGTCGAAGCGGGCAGCACCGTCGTCATAGCCGCGGCTCTCGTAGCCCTCGGCGCGGTCGGCCCCGCCGGAACGGTCGTACCCGGGCGCGCGGTCGTATCCATCGGCAGGCTGGTAGCCGTTGCCGTCCTGGTAGCTGCCGGCCGGCGCGTAGCCGGCCGGCGCGCGGTAGTCACCCCGCCCGGCGCGGTCGCCGGCGTAGCCGCCTGCGCCTTCGTACCCTTCGGCGGCGTCCTGACTGCTGCCGTCACCGGAGCCGGTGTACTCCCTGGAGCTGGTGTACCCGCCCGGGCGGTAGTCGCCCGCGCCGGCGTAGTCGCCCTTGCCGGCGTAGTCGCCCTTGCCGGCGTAGCCGTCGGCACCCGCATAGCCGTCAGCACCGGCATAGCCGTCGGCGGCGACGTAGCCACCGGGTTCGCCGTAGCCGGCGGCCTCCGCCCCGTAGTCACGGTTGCCGGATCCGCCGTCGGTGCCGCCGTAGGCGCGGGTGCCCTCGTAACCGCCGGCACCGTCGTAACCGCCGCCCCCGGCATAACCGTCCGCCTCGCCGTAGCGGTCGCCCTCGACGTACCCGTCGGGCGCGGAGCGATCCTCGGCGAGGCGATCGGCCCGCGGGTCCGCCCGGCGGTCGCGGGTGCCGGGAGTGTCGGGCGTGTCGGGCCGGTCGAACTGGCCGTCCGTCTCGTACCCGCCGTCAGGCCCGGCCGGCAGCCGGTAGCCGGAATCCTGGTAGCCGCCACCGCGCGCCTCGGCTGGCGGGTACCCGGCGGCGGGGTACTCCTCGACCGGCGCCCCGTACGGCGCGCCAGGGTACGCGGCGCGGAAGTCGGCCTCCGGGTCGCCGGCACCGCGGTCCGGCGGGCCGTACCCCGCACGTTCGTAGCTCTCGGGCGCGAACAGCGACTCCCGGCTGCCTGCACCGGCGCGACCGTCACCGCCGCGGCCGTCACCGTGACGGCCGTCAACGCCGCCGCGCGATCCGTGGTCGCGCCGGCGGCGCGTGACCGGCACCGCGACGACGTAGCCCCGGGGATGCGGATGGCCGCCGGGGCCCGGATCCGTCCCGTCCTCCGTGTCGTACCAGGCGGGGTCGCGGCCAGGCGGCTCCGCGTCACCGCGGCCGGGTCCGTCCGGCCCGGTGCCCGGCGGCTCGTCCACCTCGGGCGCCGGGTCCGGCGCGAACCAGCGGTAGTTGGCCTCGTCCTGCTCCGCGCCCTGCTCGGCCGGGTCGGGAACCGCGCCCGAACGGCCCGCGCGAGAGGAACGGCGTGGCTGGAACATGGAGTAACGCCCTTCCCCTGCAGGCGACGGCACTGGATGGATCATCCCGGTGGGTCGGCCCGGCCCGGGTCACGGGAGCGGCCCGAGCCGGCACAGATCCGTTCCGTCGTTGCCTGTGCGCCCGGTCCAGAGCACAGCCTGCCCTCTTCGGGCGATCCGCTCAACTCCGGCCCGGTCCTCACCTTCCGGTCACTTCCGGCCAGCGGACCAGTTCAGTCCCCACCCGTAGGCGGCGTCCAGCTCCCGGTGGCCGCCCACATACCGAACCTCGCGGCTGACGGTGAAGTCATTGCCGGTGTTCGTGAGCAGGGCGATCGCGCACATCCGCGAACCGCCGGCGCGCTCGTCGAGGCGCACCTCGATCGGTGCTCCCTGGGCCGGGGTCAGAGTGACCACGGCGTTCGCCTGGTCGAACGACGCGGCGCCCTCGTAGATGAAGGCGAAAACCAGCAGCCGACGGATCTCCGCGATGCGGGACAGGTTGACGTGCAGGTTCTCGCCGCCCGCCGTCGCGCCGGTGCGGTCGTCGGCGTCGAGCTGGACGTAGGGCGGGTTGTCGAACGAGCCGAACGCGTTCCCCAGCGCCTGGACGACACCGGAGCGGCCGTCCGCCAGCTCGAACAGACACGCGAGGTCGAGGTCGACGCCGCCGCCCGCCGCGCTCAGCACGCGCTTGAGGAAGCCGCCCTTGCCCCCGCCGGATCCCGCGTTGTTCTGGTCCCAGTTGAGGTTGACGTGCAGGCGTCCGCCGCCGCCCTGCTTGCTCAGCGACACACTCGGCGCGGACTTGGTCAGGGTCACCTTGCTCAGCGAAACCGGAGGCCCGGCCGCCGGCGCCGCGGGTCGTTTGTTGTAGTCGATTCCCATGATCCGCTCCTTCGCGGGTTGGCGGGTGTGGCGACAGCTGATGACGGTCAGCGACGGCAGACGTTGATTATCTCGATCGGTGGCCCCGCGGAATCAGGACCCGGGAGAACGGGCCGGCGGGGCATGCGCGGAAGCACCGAACAGTCCGGATTCGTCCGTCAGGTCCGGGTTCCGATGGCGGGCGCGTTCTCCTCGCCGTCACCGGCCGCGGCGGATTCGCCGTCCCCGTCCCCGCTGTCGACGGCACCCGTGCCACCGCCTGCCGCCTTGCGCTGCATCGCGCGGTGCCGGATCGACGACAGCAACGCCAACCCGATGAACCCGACACCGATCAGACCGGTGACGATCTCGTGCACCTCGGTCTCGATGGAGATGGCCAGGATGACGGCCAGCGCGCCGATCGCGTAGTGCGCTCCGTGCTCGAGATAGATGTACTCGCCCAGCGTTCCGCGCCGGACCAGGTACACCGTGACCGATCGGATGTACATCGCACCGATACCGAGGCCGACCGCGATGATGAAGATGTTCTGTGAAATCGCGAAGGCACCGACGACACCGTCGAACGAGAACGATGCGTCGATCACCTCGAGGTAGAGGAACAGGAAGAACGCGGCCCGGCCGGTGGCGAGCACGACCTCGGGCGTGCCGGTCCGGCGCTGCGGTGCCCCGCCCGCCACGCTCTCGCCCGCCACGGCGCTGCCGGCGTCCGCCGCGCCCTCGTCGTCATCGTCGGCCTCGACTCCGACTCCGCGGGCCTCGAAGAACTCGCCCAGCCCGCGTACGCCCAGGTAGGTGGCAAGACCGGCGACGCCGGCCGTCAGCACCTGCTGGGTGTGATCGCCGGAGAACGCCTCGGCGACGACGAGCAGCGCGACCAGCCCGGTCACGACGGGCAGCACGTCGAGCTGCCCGGCCTTGCGGAAGGGCTCCTCCAGCCGCTTCAGCCACTGGATGTCACGTTCCGGGTCGAACATGAAGTCCAGGAAGATCATGAAAAGGAAGATCCCGCCGAACGCGGCGATCGAGGGGTGCGCCTCGTGCAGCCGGGCCGCGTACTCGGCCTCGTCGTTCAGTGCGAGGTCGAAGACCTCCACCGGGTTCAGGTGCGCGGTCAGCGCCACGATGGCGATGGGGAACACCAGCCGCATGCCGAAGACGGCGATGATGATGCCGACGCTCAGAAAGATCCGCTGCCAGAACTCGCTCATCCGGCCGAGAATCGTCGCGTTGATCACAGCGTTGTCGAACGACAGGCTGATCTCCAGGACCGCCAGAATCGCGACGATCGCCGCGGCGTCGGCGCCGCCGATGACGCCTGCCGCGGCGATCCCGATCACTGTGATCGCGATGGACCAGCCGAAAATCCGAAGTGCGTGCACTGCTGGGGAACACCTCCCGGACCGGCTCGCGATGTTCCGACAGGCATTCGCGACGGGGACCGCGGTCCGTACCGGCCCCACCACTTACAGATCACCGCGCTGTCGCCGGACACTGGGTCCAGTTCACCGGGCTGTGCCGGCCGTGTGGTCGAGCGCATCGTATTAAGACACGGCCCCGGGGACACGACCGAAATCTGACGGACATCGGCTCTGGCCTGCTTCGTCCGCCGCGGCTATGGCGAGATCACAGCCTGGTGGGCACCAGCGTGCCCTGGCGGGACGGCGCTGCCGTCACGACAGCACCGTCCACTCGACAGCACGGCCCGCACGACGGCAGAGCCGGACGCTCTCCGCGCAGCCGCACGGATCCGCGGAGAGCGGGGCGGGCCCGCACGGACCGCGACCGGCCGCGCCCGGGACCGCCACCGCGACCGGCGGACCGGTCAGACGTTGACTCCGTAGTCGCGGGCGATGCCCGCGAGCCCGGAGGCGTAGCCCTGGCCGACCGCGCGGAACTTCCACTCCGCGCCGTGCCGGTAGACCTCACCGAAGACCATGGCGGTCTCGGTCGAGGCGTCCTCGGTCAGGTCGTAGCGCGCGATCTCGGACTGGTTGGCCGCGTTCACCACCCGGATGAAGGCGTTGCGCACCTGACCGAAGCTCTGCGAGCGGTTGTCCGCGTCGTAGATCGAGACCGGGAAGACGATCTTGTCGATCTCGGCCGGCAGACCCACGAGGCTGACGTTGATCTTCTCGTCGTCGCCCTCGCCCTCACCGGTCAGGTTGTCTCCCTGGTGCTCGATGACACCCTCCGGGCTCTTCAGGTTGTTGAAGAAGATGAAGTGCCCGTCCGAGACGACCTTGCCGTCGGCCCGGCACGCGATGGCGCTGGCGTCCAGGTCGAAGTCGTCGCCGGTGGTCGTCCGCACGTCCCAGCCGAGACCGACGACGATGTTGGTGAGACCGGGCGCCTCCTTGGTCAGCGAAACGTTGCCGCCCTTGCTGAGGCTGACTCCCACTGCTCCTCCAGTTTCGATGTTCAGGGTCGATGTTCAGGTCGGGTTCGGGCTTCGGATCAACGACGGACCGGGCCCGTGCCGGCCCGCCGCCTGTCAGGCGCGCCGCACGCCAGGCTCGCCGGACACGTGCGTCAGGCTCCCCAGGGCACCCGGTCCGCCGCCCGGCCGCCCCCGCGTCCGGACCGGTCGCGCACAGGCCCCGCCACCCGGGCGTACGGGCGGCGGCAGCCTACTGCGTCACACTTCACGCCGAAGGCCCCACGCGGGCCCGGAGTTTCCACCGCTCACCCACGCCGGCACGCGAAGTGCCCACGAACGTCACATGGCCGGCCCGCCGCGCACGCGACCGCGCACCGGCCGGGGCACGGCGAAGCCGAGCTGGCGACCCCGGGCGACGCGAACACGCGCGAGGGCGGCGGCCCCGGCGGCCGTACTGTCCCCTTGCCACAGCCCCGGCCACGCCTCCCCGTGCGGTGCATCGCCCGGCCCGGTGCGGTTGCGCTCCGGTGCGCCAGCCGATGAGTGTGGGTGTTCAGCAGTTCCTGTGCGACAGTTCCGTGCCCAGCGAGACGAACGACGGCTCGACGAAGTTCCCTGATCGATGAGCGTGCCACCACCGAAGGTCCATCGATGTCCAGATGGTCTGTCACGTCGCCGACACATCAGCCGGCTGCGGAGTGACATCGCCAGCCCGATGGGCACACCGTCAGAAATGGGCGGCAGCGCAGATCGCGACGACCTCGACGCGGCCCGCGCCAGACCCCCACCGGACACCCAACAAGATCAACAGAAGCAATATCGACGCCGGAGGGTTAACGACCCCGGCAAGCCGGGAACATCGGTCAGGACCGTAACCATCCGGACAGCACGACCAGACACACCGTGGAAACAACGCAGACCCATCCGGTGGTTGCATGCAGTTCACGTGGCGGTGTCATCGAACGCCATGTGCAGGGTCGACCATTGAGTCGTGGTTCGTCTGGATAAGGTCCCCATGATGATCGGACGTTCAGTAGGCCGGGTTGTCATCTCCGACGTGCGCCCGGTCGTCTCCTGTGGCCAGTGGCCGTCGCGGGCGGTGGAGGGCGAAACCCTCACCGTCAGCGCGACGGTCTTCCGTGAAGGTCATGACCTGATCGGAGCAAATGTCGTCTTTTCCGGGCCCGACGGTCAGGGTGCTCCGTTCACGCGGATGATCATGACTGGTGCGGGCACGGACCGTTACGAGACCGATCTCGTCATGGGCCGCGAGGGCCTGTGGGGCTTTCGTGTCGAGGCCTGGGCCGACCCTGTCGCCACCTGGCGCCACGGCATCGAGCTCAAGGTCGGTGCCGGCCAGTCCGTCGACGAGCTCGCCGTCGACTTCGAGGATGGTGCCCGGCTGCTCCTCCGCGCACTGCCCGGCGTCCCGGAGTCCCGGCGGGCCGAGGTCGCCCGGGCGGTGGCCGCCCTGCGCGACGACAGCCGCACCGACCCGCACGAGCGCATCGCGCTGGCCTGCGCGCGGGAACTGGCCGTCCTGCTGGACGCCCATCCCCTGCGTGAGCTGGTTACCCGCTCGCCGCTGTACCGCGTCTGGGTCGACCGGAAGCGGGCGCTGTACGGCAGCTGGTACGAGCTCTTCCCCCGCTCGGAAGGGGCCAGCCTGGACCCGCCGCGCTCGGGGACGTTCCTGACTGCCGCCGAGCGGCTGCCCGCCGTCGCCGCGATGGGCTTCGACGTGGTCTACCTGCCACCGATCCACCCGATCGGCGAGGTGAACCGCAAGGGCCCCAACAACACACTCGTCACCGGCCCCGACGACCCCGGTTCGCCGTGGGCCATCGGGAGTGTGCACGGCGGCCACGACGCCGTGCACCCCGACCTGGGGACACTGGACGATTTCGACCTCTTCGTCGCGCGGGCCCGTTCCCTCGGCATGGAGGTGGCGCTCGACCTGGCGCTGCAGTGCGCTCCGGACCATCCCTGGGCCAAGCACCATCCGGAATGGTTCGTCGTCCGCAGTGACGGCTCCATCGCTTACGCGGAGAATCCGCCAAAGAAGTATCAGGATATTTACCCCCTGAACTTCGACGCGGATCCGATCGGGATTTACCACGAGATCCTGCGCGTGGTCCGCTTCTGGACGGCCCGCGGCGTGCGCATCTTCCGCGTCGACAATCCGCACACCAAGCCGGTCGAGTTCTGGGAGTGGCTCATCGGCCAGGTCAAGGCGACCGAGCCGGACGTCCTGTTCCTCGCGGAGGCGTTCACCCGGCCCGCGATGATGCACAGCCTCGCCAAGGTCGGCTTCACCCAGTCGTACACCTACTTCACCTGGCGCAACGAACGCGCGGAGCTGGAGGAGTACGCGCGTGAGCTGGTCGACTCGGCCCACTACATGCGGCCGAACTTCTTCGTCAACACGCCGGACATTCTGCCGGAGTACCTCCAGCGCGGCGGGCCCGCCGCGTTCCGGATCCGCGCCGTGCTCGCGGCCATGCTCTCCCCCACCTGGGGTGTCTACGCGGGGTACGAGCTGTACGAGAACGACCCGGTGCGGGCCGGCAGCGAGGAGTACCTCGACTCGGAGAAGTACCAGTACCGGCCGCGGGACTGGGCCGGCGCCGAGCGGGACGGCCGCTCGCTCGCGCCGTACCTCACCCAGCTGAACCAGATCCGGCGCGCCCACCCGGCTCTGCACTGGCTCCACAACCTGCGGATCCACCAGTCGGACGCGCCCGAGATCATGGTGTTCTCGAAGCGGCTCACCGCCGCGGCGTCGGCCGCGGCCAACGCCGCGGATCCGACACTCGCCCCGGCCGTGACGGCCGCGGCGGGCCTGGCCACCACCGCCACCACCACCACCGCCGCCACCACGTCCGTCCCCGACCGCCTCGGCCCCGGTGACGACCTCGTGATCGTCGTCGTCAGTCTCGACCCGCATACGGCCCGGGAGACCACGGTGCGACTGGACATGCCCTCCCTCGGCCTCGACTGGGGTGACGCCTTCGAGGCGCACGACGAGATCACGGGCGCCACCTACCGGTGGGGCCGGGACAACTACGTCCGCCTGGAGCCGAGCGAGCCCGCCCACGTGCTGACCGTGCGACGCTTGACGTGAGCGCCGCGGAGCCCTTCACCGAGGAGGCCCTGCGCCTGCCGTCGGTGCCCGCCGCGGCGAGAGCCGACGGGGCCGACCCGGGCCCGCCGGTCACCCCGCACGACCCGCAGTGGTTCAAGCGGGCGGTGTTCTACGAGGTCCTGGTACGCGGCTTCGCCGACTCCAACGGCGACGGCACCGGCGACCTGCGCGGGCTGGTCAGCAAACTGGACTACCTGGAGTGGCTCGGCGTCGACTGCCTGTGGCTGCTGCCGATCTACTCCTCGCCGCTGCGCGACGGCGGTTACGACATCGCCGACTACTTCCAGATCCTGCCGGAGTTCGGCGACCTGGGTGACTTCGTGAACCTCGTCGACGAGGCACACAAGCGCGGCATCCGGATCATCGCCGACCTGGTGATGAACCACACCTCGGACGAGCACCCCTGGTTCCAGGCCTCCCGCTCGGACCCGGAGGGCCCCTACGGGGACTTCTACGTCTGGTCCGACACCGACGAGAAGTACCCGGACGCCCGGATCATCTTCGTCGACACGGAGAAGTCGAACTGGACCTGGGACCCGGTGCGCGGCCAGTACTACTGGCACCGGTTCTTCTCCCACCAGCCCGACCTCAACTACGACAACCCGGACGTCCAGGAGGCAATGCTGGAGGTCCTGCGCTTCTGGCTCGACCTCGGCCTCGACGGCTTCCGGCTGGACGCCGTGCCCTACCTGTACGTGCGTGAGGGCACGAACGGGGAGAACCTGCCGGAGACCCACGAGTACCTGCGCCGGGTCCGCAAGGAGATCGACGCCAAGTACGCCGACCGGGTCATGCTCGCCGAGGCGAACCAGTGGCCGTCGGACGTCGTGCAGTACTTCGGCAACGACGACGAGTGCCACATGGCGTTCCACTTCCCGCTGATGCCGCGCATCTTCATGGCGGTGCGCCGGGAGTCGCGCTACCCGATCTCGGAGATCCTGGCGCAGACCCCGGAGATCCCCCCGAACTGCCAGTGGGGCATCTTCCTGCGCAACCACGACGAGCTGACCCTGGAGATGGTCACCGACGAGGAGCGGGACTACATGTACGCCGAGTACGCGAAGGACCCGCGTATGAAGGCGAACATCGGGATCCGCCGCCGGCTCGCCCCGCTGCTGGACAACAGCCGCGACCAGATGGAGCTGTTCACCGCCCTCCTCCTCTCCCTGCCCGGCAGCCCGGTGCTGTACTACGGCGACGAGATCGGCATGGGCGACAACATCTATCTCGGCGACCGGGACGGTGTGCGCACCCCGATGCAGTGGTCCCCGGACCGCAACGCCGGGTTCTCGACCACCGATCCGGCCCGGCTGTACCTTCCGGTGATCATGGATCCGGTGTACGGCTACCAGGCGCTGAACGTCGAGGCCGAGCAGCGCATGTCGACCTCGTTCCTGTCCTGGACGAAGCGGATGATCGAGGTCCGCAAGCGGCACCCCGTGTTCGGCCTGGGCACCTACGAGGAGCTCGGAGCATCGAACCCGTCGGTGTTCGCCTTCGTCCGCGAGTTCGGGGACGACCGGGTGCTGTGCGTCGCGAACCTCTCCCGGTTCGCGCAGCCCGTCGAGCTCGACCTGCGGCGGTTCACCGGGCTGGTGCCCGTCGAGCTGCTCGGCCGGGTCCATTTTCCGCCGGTTGGCGAGCTGCCCTATCTGCTGACTTTGCCGGGGCACGGCCATTACTGGTTCGCGCTGACCAGTTCGGGGGAGTTCACGACTTAGTGAGGCAGCCGGCGGCCGCGCCTTGATCTTCGTGTGTGCCGCCGTCACGATGAGGTCTGCCGGCCCACACGCTCACGCACGGATCGCGCGGCACGTCGGTCCCGCCCGAGCGGTGGCCGGAAGGCCGCGCCGACGACGACGCGGCAGCGGCAGCGACGCGCAGGGAGGTCGAGCATGACGGACCACTCCGAGCTCACGGCCCTGCTCTCGGACTGGCTGCCCCGGCAGCGATGGTTCGCGGGCAAGGGCCGGGCCGGCGGGCAGTTGCGCGTCGAACAGGACATCCGGCTCACGCTGGACGCGCATGCGAAGGCCGTGCTGCGCCTGCTCGTGATCCAGGTCAGCTACGACGACGGCGGGCCCGGCGACTACTACCAGGTCCCGGTGGTGATCCGGGGCGACTCCCCGTTCGGTCACGAGGGCTTCCTGATCGGTGAGTCGGCGGGCGGCATGGTCTACGACGGCCTGCGCGACGCCGACGGCAACGCCGCCCTGCTGACCTACCTGCGGCGCGGCGCGAGCCGCGAGGGCCTGACCGCGACCGCGGTGGAGACCCTGGAGGACCTCACCGCCCGCCCGGTCGGCGCGGAGCAGTCGAACACCTCGGTCGTGTACGGCGAGGCCTACATCCTGAAGGTGTTCCGCCGGCTGTGGCCCGGGATGAACCCGGACCTGGAGATCACCCAGGTGCTGGCGCGAGCTGGCAGCGGTCACGTGGCGCGCCCGGTCGCCTGGCTGAGCGGGCAGCTCTCCGGCATCCCCACCACCTTCGCGTTCATGCAGGACTACCTGCGCACCGGTGCCGAGGGCTGGCTGTTGGCCCTGGCCAGCGTGCGCGATCTGTACGCCGAGGGCGATCTGCACGCCGACGAGGTCGGCGGCGACTTCGCCGCCGAGGCCGAGCGTCTCGGCGCCGCCACCGCCCAGGTCCACCGTGACCTGGCGAGCGCACTGCCGACCCGGCCGGCCGACGCCGCCACCCTCGGCGCGGTCGCCGACTACCTGCACCAGCGGCTCGACGGCGCACTGGCCGCGGTGACCGAGCTGGCGCCGTTCGAGACGGCGCTGCGGACCGCCTACGACGCTGTCCGCGGCATCGAGCATCCGGCGCCGTTCCAGCGCATCCACGGCGATCTGCACCTCGGGCAGGTGCTGCGGGTCGAGTCCGGGTGGGTGCTGTTCGACTTCGAGGGCGAGCCGGCCCGGCCGGTACCCGAGCGCATCGTGCTCGAGTCCCCGCTGCGGGACGTCGCCGGCATGCTCCGGTCGTTCGACTACGCCGCCCAGTCGATGCTGCTCGAGCGTCAGGACGAGCCGGCGCTGGCCTACCGTGCGCTGGAGTGGGCCGACCGCAACCGGGACGCGTTCTGCCGCGGCTACGGCGCCCGCTCCGGCACCGACCCGCGCGACGAGGGCGCCCTGCTGAGCGCCTTCGAACTGGACAAGGCCGTGTACGAGGTGCTCTACGAGGCACGCCACCGGCCCGGCTGGATCGGCATCCCGCTGCGCTCGGTGGCGCGGCTCACCGGCGATCCTGAACAGCAACGCGCCCAGCCGGCTCTGCGGGGGTCGGACGAGAGCACGCAGTAGCCCGTCGGGCGGGTGTCGCGGCGGCGGGCACGGTGGTGACCGCGGCAGCGCCCGCGGCGCCCGCGGGAGGGGTCATCGATGACGAGGCCCTGACGACGAGAGAGGGACAGGTGGCCGTAGTGGACGATCCCCGCGACATCGGGCGGGCCGGGTCCGTGAACGGGCTCCCGGACGCGGTGCGCCTGACGAGATTCGCCGACACCGCGGTCGCGGACCGGCCCGGCACGGCCGACTCCGCCGATCCGGCACGGCCGGCCGACCCCGTCGACCCCGTCGACCCCGCCAGCACCGCCGGCACGCGCGCGCCGGCCGCCGCGGCCTCACCGGCCGGGGCGCCCCCGGCCGACCTGCCGCGGGAGGAGCTGGACCGCCTTGTCGGCGGCGCGCACCACAACCCGCACAGCATCCTCGGGCCGCACCCGAGCGGAGCATGGACGGTGCTGCGCGCGCTGCGCCCCGACGCGACGTCCGTCGACGTGCTCGTGGACGGCGAGCGTCACCCCATGGCCCGGCTGCACAGCGGCGGGGTCTTCGGCGTCGCAGTGCCCAGCCGCAGCTTTGACACCAGCCGCGGCTCCGGCCGCACCTCCGACAGCGGCGTACCCGACTACCAGTTCGAGGTGACCTACCCGGACTCCACCCACCTCGTCGACGACCCCTACCGCCACGCGCCGACCCTCGGCGAGGTCGACCTGCACCTGATCGGCGAGGGCCGGCACGAGCAGCTCTGGACGGTCCTCGGCGCGCAGGTACGCCGGCTGCGCGCGCCCGGGAGCGACGTCGAGGTGTCCGGGGTCAGCTTCGCCGTCTGGGCGCCGAACGCCCGGGGCGTCCGCGTGATCGGCGACTTCGACTTCTGGGACGGCCGCGCGCTGCCGATGCGGGTGCTGGGGACGTCCGGCGTCTGGGAGCTGTTCGTGCCCGGAGTCGGCGTGGGCACCCGCTACAAGTACGAGATCCTCGGCGCCGACAGCGTCTGGCGGCAGAAGGCCGACCCGATGGCCTTCGCCACCGAACGCCCGCCGGCCACCGCCAGCGTGGTGCACGAGTCGGACCACACCTGGCAGGACGCGGCCTGGCTGCAGCGCCGGGCGAGCACCACCTGGCACGCCTCGCCGGTCAGCATCTACGAGGTCCACCTCGGCTCGTGGCGGCGCGGCCTGAGCTACCGGGAACTCGCCGAGCAGCTCGTCGAGTACGTCGTGGAGAACGGCTTCACCCACGTCGAGTTCCTCCCGGTCGCCGAGCATCCGTTCGGCGGCTCCTGGGGCTACCAGGTCACGTCCTACTACGCTCCGACGTCCCGCTTCGGGAGTCCGGACGATCTGCGCTTCCTCATCGACACCCTGCATCTCGCGGGCATCGGCGTGATCGTCGACTGGGTGCCCGCCCACTTCCCGCGGGACGCCTTCGCGCTCGCCCGCTTCGACGGCACCCCGCTCTACGAACACCCCGACCCCCGCCGCGGCGAACAGCCCGACTGGGGCACCTACGTGTTCGACTTCGGCCGGCGCGAGGTGCGCAACTTCCTGGTCGCCAACGCGCTGTACTGGCTGGAGGAGTTCCACGTCGACGCGCTGCGGGTCGACGCGGTCGCCTCGATGCTCTACCTGGACTACTCCCGCCCCTCCGGCGAGTGGACGCCGAACCGGCACGGCGGCCGGGAGAACCTGGAGGCCGTCGAGTTCCTGCAGGAGGTCAACGCCACCGTCTACCGGGTGGTGCCCGGTGCCATGATGATCGCCGAGGAGTCCACGGCCTGGCCGGGGGTGACCCGCCCGACCCATCTCGGTGGCCTCGGCTTCGGGTTCAAGTGGAACATGGGCTGGATGCACGACACCCTCGACTACACGTCCCGGGCGCCGGTCTTCCGTACCTACCACCACCACCAGATGACGTTCTCGATGATGTACGCCTACTCCGAGAACTTCATCCTGCCGTTCAGCCACGACGAGGTCGTGCACGGCAAGGGCTCGCTGCTGCGCCGGATGCCGGGCGACCGGTGGGCGCAGCTGGCGAACCTGCGGTGCCTGTACGGCTACATGTGGGCCCACCCTGGCAAGCAGCTGCTGTTCATGGGCTGCGAGTTCGGTCAGGACAACGAGTGGAACGAGGGCACCACCCTCGACTGGCACCTGCTGGACGACCCGGGGCACGCCGGGATCGCCCGTCTCGTCCAGGACCTCAACCACACCTACCGGGCGAACCCGACACTGTGGGAGCGCGACACCGACCCCAGCGGCTTCTCCTGGATCGACGCGAACGACGCGGAGAGCAACGTCTTCGCGTTCGCCCGCTGGTCGGAACACGGCAACCAGGTGCTGGCCTGCGTGACGAACTTCGCCGGCGTCGGCCACGTCGACTACCGGCTCGGCTTCCCGTTCGCGGGCCGCTGGCTGGAGGTGCTCAACACCGACGCCACCGAGTACGGCGGCGGCGGCATGGGCAACTTCGGTGCGGTGACCGCGGTGCCGGAACCGTCGCACGGCCTGCCGGCCTCGGCGACGCTGGCGCTGCCGCCGCTCGGCACGCTCTGGTTCCGCTACGAGCCGGAGGAGCCGTCGGCGCTTCCCACCACCGCCCCCGGCGACTGACAGACCACGCCGGTCAGATCAGCGCCCCGGCGGACGGCTCTGCTTCCGCCTGCCGCGCCCCCCGCTGCCCCCGCCCGCCAGTCGTGACGGCTGACGGGCGGGCAGGTCCGGGGGGCGTCTCGCGCGACCGCCGGTCACGCGGGAAGAGGCCGGCGGCTCAGAACTCGGCGTCTCAGAACCAGAACTCGGCGGCTCAGAACAGGGCCGCGGCGAGCGCCCGCCGGGCCGGGGCGACCGCGGGCTCGTCGTCACCCAGCGCCTGGAAGAGCCCGACCAGGTGGGCGCGCACCTTCTCCCGGTCATCCCCGGAGGTGCGGCGGATCAGCTCCACCAGCCGGCCGAAGGCCGTGGCCGGGTCGCCCTGGGCAACCGTCAGGTCGGCCACCGCCAGACCGGCCTCCACGTCGAACGGATCCGTGGCCAGCCGCTCCCGCAGCCAGGCCGTGTCGTAACCGCCGACCCGGCGCAGCAGCTCGACCCGGGCCAGCCCGAGGGTCGCCTCCGGATCGCCCGGCGACTCCGCCAGCTGAGCCCGGAAGGCCTCCGCCGCCGTGTCCAGGTCGCCCTGGGCCATCGCATCCTGGGCGGCGGCGAGGTGCGGCGGCGGCTCCGCTCCCGCCGCGGCGCCACCGAGCTCGCCGACCGCGCTGAGCAGCTGGTCGAGCCAGCTGCGGACCTCGCGCTCAGGCACCGCGCCGGTGAACTCGCCGACGATCCGGCCGCCGACGACGGCTTTGACCGCCGGGATGCCCTGCACCTGGGCGGCCTGCGCGAGACCGGGATTGGCGTCGACGTCGATCTTGGCGAGGATCCACCGGCCGCCGTCGGCCACCGCGAGGCGCTCCAGCACCGGGCTGAGCTGCTTGCACGGCCCGCACCACTCCGCCCAGAAGTCGAGGACGACGGGCACTTCCATGGACCGGTCCACCACCTCGGTGGTGAACGTCGCCTCCGTCACATCGATGACGACGGGACCGGTGGCGACGCCCGGCTGGCCGCCGGAGCCGCCCGGCCCGCCCGCCGGGGGGGTGCCGGGACGCCCCGCCGGGGGCGGCGGTGCGGCGGGCTTGGGATCGAGGGGCACGGCGCCGGCCAGCCGCAGACCGCCAAGTGACTCGGGCATTCGGCCCGGCCCGCCCCTGCGCGGCGAGCCGGGGGGGACAGGTGACCTCCGCTGCATGGTTCCATCGTTACACCCGGCGGATGAACCTCGGGCGCCACCGGTCGACTTTTTCCCGCGTGGCCCTCACGCGGCCGAGTGCACGGGCGCTCCGCCGGGTGACCAGCCGCCCGGCAGGAACCGACGCCGTGCCCCCGCCGTACCTCCGCCGGATCCCCGGCAGGACGGGCCAGGACGGGTGCGGCACGGGCCGGGTGGAGCCCCGGCCGCCTGGTCAGCCGCCCGTTCAGTCGCCCGAAAGGTGCCGTTCGATGCTGGCCACCTTGTCGTGCAGCGCGTCGGTGACGCCGGGCCGGATGTCGGCCTTCAGCACCAGGCTGACTCGCCCGCCGCCGGCCGCGGCCGCCTCGGCCGCCCGCCGTACGACGTCCATGACCTCGGCCCATTCGCCCTCGACCAGCGTGAACATCGCGTTGGTCTCGTTGGGGAGCCCCGAGTCGCGCACGATCCGGACGGCCTCGGCGACAGCGGCCGCGACACCCTCGCCGGCCCCGATGGGAGTGACGCTGAAGGCAACAAGCATGCGACAGGCGTACCACGCGGGACGGCGCCGCCGGTGCGGTCCCGGTGTGGCCCGACCGGGTGACGCTCCCCCACCTGGGGCACCACCTGCGCGACGATGGTGTCACCAGATGTAAACGGGACGCGTGAATCAACCCGCTCGAGCCAAACCCGGGACAACGTCCGCAGACGGTACGCCCTACCATGACCCGCCGTGGGGTGGATGCAGTTTTATGACGAGACAGACGAGGTCTAGGTGGGGCTGACTACCCTCCTCGAGACGCTGACGGACCTGGTGGTGATCGTCGGTTCGGACGGGCGTGTCCGGGAGCTGAGCGCCAGTGCGCGCGCGTTCCTGGGAGAGCGCGTCGGTGCGGCACCGCATCTGCACGAGCTGTCCGGCGTGGTCGAGCCCACCTGCCGGGCGGAGCTCGCCAGCCCGGTGTCCCAGGCGCTGACCCGCGGCGGGGTGTGGCGGGGCACCGTCTGGCTGGTGGACACCGCCGGTGGGGTGGCGCCGTACGCGGTGACGGCCAGGCTGGACCCGGCCGGCGGCATCGTCATCGTCGCCCGCGACACGGTCGACGCCCGGGCCCGCGGCGCCGCCGAGGCCGAGTCGCGGTCGAAGGACGAGTTCGTCGCCCGGCTCGGCCACGAGCTGCGCACGCCGCTCAACGCCATGCTCGGCTTCGCCCAGCTCATGGAGCTCGAGCAGCTGACGCCCGACCTGCATGAGGACGTCGAGCGGATCATCACCGGCGGCCGGCACATGCAGGCCCTCATCGACGACGTCCTGGACCTGGCGCGGCTGCGCGCCGGGCGCGGTGACATCAACAAGGGCCCGGTGAACGTCCTGGACATCGTCCAGGGCGTGGTGGAGCTGGTCGAGCCGCTGGCCGAGCGGCGCGGCATCCGGCGGATCATCCATCCCGCCCGACCGCTGATCGCGGACGCGGACCGCCGCCGGCTGTGGCAGGTGCTGCTCAACCTGATCGGCAACGCGCTGAAGTACGGCCGCGAGGGCGGGAACGTCCGGGTCGGCATCGTCCCGGTGACGGGCTCGCGCCTGCGCATCGAGGTGGAGGACGACGGCGTCGGGCTGTCGCCGTCCTCGCTGTCCCGGCTGTTCCGCCCGTTCGAGCGCCTCGGAGCGGAGGACACCGGGGTCGAGGGCAGCGGCCTTGGCCTGGCCCTCTCGCACGCGCTGGTGACAGCGATGGGCGGTGTGCTGACCGTGGCCAGCCGGCCCGGGGTGGGCAGTGTGTTCGCGGTGGTCCTCGACGCGGTGGACGTTCGTTACGACCACAGTGAGGACGACGCGGGCGAACTGACCGGCGAGGGGCAGCTCGAGCCGGGCGGCCTGCGGGTGGTCCACGTCAGCGGTGATCCGGGGCTGCGCGAGCTGGTCACCGACACCCTGGCGAGCGCGCTGGGGGCGGACACGATCAGCGTGCCGCGCGGGGCGCTGGCGGTCGAGGCCATCCGGCGGGCCCGCCCGTCGCTGGTGCTGCTCGACCGGGACATGCCGGACGTCGCCGCGGTCGACCTGCTCCCCCGCCTCGCCGCGGACCCGGTGGCCGGCATGGTG
Organism: Parafrankia sp. FMc2; assembly: GCF_041008525.1. Classification (NCBI taxonomy): domain Bacteria; kingdom Bacillati; phylum Actinomycetota; class Actinomycetes; order Frankiales; family Frankiaceae; genus Parafrankia; species Parafrankia sp. FMc2. The sequence continues at coordinate 46,168 of NZ_JBFLUG010000053.1, forward strand.
CCGGCGTTCGTCCTGACCTCGGATGCCGACCCGGACGAGTGGACCCGGCTGCGCCGGGCAGGCGCCGCCCACGTGCTCGGCATGCCTTTGGACGTCACGACGCTGGTCGCCGCCACCTCCCAGCTCACCGCTTCCTGAGCCGGACGGCGCTCCCGTGCCGTGACCGGCACCGGAGCGCGCGCCACGCTGGTCCTGCTTGCGCCCTGAAAGGGGCTGTAGGGCCCGCTGGGGGGCGGATGTCAGCTGTCGGCGGTCTGGGGCCGGGGCAGCTCGCGCAGCAGCGTGTCGGCGGCCGTGTAGGGATCGAGCCGGCCCTCGGTCACCGCCTCCGCCAGGCGGGCCAGGCGTCCACCGGCATCGAGGGCGCCGAGGCGGGCCCGCAGCCCGGCCAGGGCGATCTGGGAGATCTCCTCGCTGGCCCGCCGGAGCCGGCGGCGGGCCAGCTCTCCGCTCTCCTCCAGCCAGCTGTGGTGGCGACCGATCGCCGCCACCAGCTCGGGCAGACCCTGCCCGGTGACCGCCTCCAGCCGCAGCACCTCGGCCCGCCAGCCGTCCGGCGAGTCGGTCGCGGTGCCTGCCCGGGAGTCCGACCCCGACATCCGGATGGCCGCGGCGAGATCGCGGCAGGTGTGGTCGGCCCCGGGCCGGTCCGCCTTGTTGACGACCAGCAGGTCGGCGATCTCCATGATCCCGGCCTTGGCCGCCTGGATGCCGTCGCCCATTCCCGGCGCGATCAGCACCAGCGTGGTGTCGGCGAGCGAGGCGATGTCCACCTCCGCCTGACCGACCCCGACGGTCTCGACCAGCACGACGTCGAAGCCGGCGGCGTCGAGCACGCGCAGCGCCTGCGGCGTGGCCCAGGAGAGCCCCCCGAGGCTGCCGCGGGTGGCCAGCGACCGGACGAAGACGCCGGGATCGGTGGCGTGCTCCACCATCCGCACCCGGTCGCCGAGCAGCGCCCCGCCGGTGAAGGGCGAGCTGGGGTCGATCGCGAGCACCCCGACCCGCAGGCCCTGCGCCCGGTACGCGCCAACCAGCGCGGACGTCGACGTCGACTTGCCCACCCCGGGCGCGCCGGTCAGCCCGACGACCCGGGCACGGCCGGTGTGCGGGGCCAGCAGTGCGCTGACCTCCCGAAGCGCGGCGGACTCGTGCTCGACGAGCGAGATCAGCCGGGCCACCGCGCGGCGGTCACCCGCCAGCGCGGCGGCGGTGAGCTCCGCCGGGCCGGGGCGGGCGGGCCGCGGGCGGGCGGGCCACCGGCGAGAATCGCCCTCCCACGCCGCTGGCCTCACCCCGGCGGAGCCGGTGCTCACGCCGGGACGCGCAGCACCAGGGCGTCACCCTGGCCGCCACCGCCACACAGCGCGGCCGCGCCGATGCCGCCACCGCGGCGCTGCAGCTCCAGCACCAGGGACAGCGCGATGCGGGCCCCGGACATGCCGACCGGGTGCCCCACCGCGATCGCGCCGCCGTTGACGTTGGTGATGTCGGCGCTGATCCCCAGCTCGCGGATGGACTGGATGCCGACCGCGGCGAACGCCTCGTTGATCTCGACGAGATCGAGGTCGGCCGGGGTGAGCTTCTCCTTGGCCAGGGCGGCCTTGATGGCCTCGGCCGGCTGCGACTGCAGGGAGTTGTCCGGGCCGGCGACGTAGCCGGCGTGGCCGATCTCGGCCAGGATCGGCAGGCCCAGCTCCTCGGCCCTGGCCCGGCTCATGACGATCACCGCGGCGGCACCGTCGGAGATCTGGGAGGCGTTGCCCGCGGTGATCGTCCCGCCGTCCCGGAAGGCGGCGCGCAGCTTCGCCAGGCCCTCCGCGGTGGTGTCGCCGCGGACGCCCTCGTCGGCGCTGACCACGATCGGCTCCCCGCGGCGCTGCGGCACCTCGATCGGCACGATCTCGTTCTCGAACAGCCCGTTCTTCGCCGCGGCGGCGGCGCGCTGGTGCGACAGGGCGCTGAACTCGTCCTGCTCGGCGCGCGTGATGCCGTAGCGGGCGTTGTAGCCGTCGGTGACGGTACCCATCGAGACCTGGTCGAAGCCGCAGGTGAGCGCGTCGGCCGCGATCGCGTCGGTGACGGTCGTGTCGCCGTACTTCACACCCGGGCGCAGTGCCGGGATGAGGTGCGGCGCACGGGTCATCGACTCCATGCCACCGGCGACGACGATGTCGAACTCGCCCTGGTTGATGTAGGTGTCGGCAAGCGCGATGGCGTTCAGGCCGGACAGGCAGACCTTGTTGAGCGTCATGGCCGGCACGGTCAGCGGCACGCCGGCCTTGGCGGCGGCGTGCCGGGCGGACGCCTGGCCGGTACCGGCCTGGATCACCTGACCCATGATCACATACTGGACCGCCTCGGGGGACAGCCCGGCCCGCTTCAGCGCGCCCGCGATGGCGATGCCGCCGAGCTCGACCGCGGTGAAGTCCTTGAGGGCGCCGGAGAGCTTGCCGACGGGGGTGCGGGCACCGGCCACGATGACAGAACCAGGCATGGACGCCTCCTCGGGATCACGGGTACCGGTTCACGCGGTACCGGCCCGCCACGGCTTCCCCGTGGTGCACGGGCCGTGTCGGGCTCGCACCACGGCCTGCCGGGTGGGGGGAAACAGAAAACTCTCCCAGTAACAATAACGTGATCTTGGTTCCCGCGCCGGGGTCGCGGGCCGTCAGAAGGGGACCTGGCGGCACCGATGTGACGAACATCCCCCAACAGGACCCGGACCGGCTCCACGGCCGCGGCCGCGTAGGTCAGGAGAGGGCGCCGCAGGCCGGGATGAACGGGGAGTTGGCACTCGTGAGGGTCAGCTGGCCGGGAACCGGCGCTCCGGTGGGGACCACCCCGTCCGGCGTGATCTGAACGGCCGTCGTGACGATCTGGAACTCGGCGCCGTCCGACGACGTCCCCGCGATGATCCGGAGCCCGTTCTCGTCGCAGCGGAAACCGGAGCCGGAGGTGCCCGTCGCCCCGGCCGCGAGGCGCAGGCCGGGCGCGAGTGTCGCCTGCGCGAGGTCACCGCGGGCGGCGTAGCGCAGCAGGGCGTAGTCAACGACGCCGTCCCGGGTCGCCGTGCGGACCAGGAGGTCGGCGAACCCGTCGACGTTGGCGTCCACGACCGCGTAGGAGGCGGGGAGCTGCAGACCGACCAGGTCGACGGAGTCGGAGCCCCCGCGGGAGAACGTCACTTCCACCTTGGTGCCATTGATCCGGACCTGGTCCGGGGCGCCGTCGCCGTCCAGGTCGTTCACACCGGCGGGGCGGGCGACCGGGGTAGGCAGGTCCAGCGAGCCCGAACCGCCCGGCCCGGTCGTCGCGCTCGCGCTCGGAGTGGACGTCCCGGCGCTGGTCGGCGGGGTCGTCGTGGCCGTGGCCCGGGGGGCTGTCGTGGTCCGGGGCGTGGTGCCGCCCGAGCCCTGGCCGCCGCTGCCCGTGCCACCGCGGTCCGGCGACGAGGAGGCCACAGGCCGGCTCGACTCCGGGATCACCGAGGACACCAGCGGTGGTGCCGCCGGCTCGACTGTCTGCTCCGAGGGGGACGAGTGCGGCCGGACCGCGACGAAGGCCAGGACGATCAGCGCCGCCATCGCGACACCTCCGGTAGCCATCAGCGGCAACCGCCACCAGGCACGATGCTCCACTCCGGCGCGGATGCGGTGCAGCGCGTCCGGGGACGCGCGCACCGGCTCCACTGCCGCCCGCAGGAGCCGGGTCAGCTCCTCCGGTTCGAGCCCGCCATTCACCGCAGGCCCTCCAGCTTGCCGCTCAGGGCCGTCAGCCCACGCGAGGTGTAGGCCTTGACCGACCCGACACTGCATCCCATGACCGCGGCGGCATCGGCCTCCGACATGTCCGCGTAGTAGCGGAGCACGACCGCCTCTCGTTGACGTCTGGGCAGCTCGCGCAGCGCCTGCACCACCGCGGCCCGCTCGACCAGAGAGTAGGCCCCCTCCTCCGCGCTCGCGGCGTCGGGCATCGGCTTGGGAGCGTGCTTCAGAGCAACCAGTCGACGACGGAGGGTCGATCGTGCGAGATTGACCACCGTCTGACGGAGGTAGGCGAGGGCCTTGTCCCGGTCCTGAAGCCGACCCCAGGCTCCGTGCACCCGGATGTAGGCGTCCTGCACGACCTCCTCGCACAGACCGACGTCATCCAGCAGCAGAGCGGCGAGACGGACGAGGGAACGGTAGTGCTCGGAGTACAGGGCCGTCAGAGCGGCGTCGGCGTCGCGCGCGACTGCGCTACGGGCGGCGTCGCTCCGCGCAGGCACGGGTCGCCACCCTTCCACGACTGTCATGGGCGCGGTCACAACAAGTCTGACGCGCGCCGAGGCTCCAAGGTTGTCCCAGAAGTTCTATCGCGTCGCGCGGCACGCCGACACCCCTCAGTTCAGCCGGCCCGCCGACCTGCGGGTCCGCAGGGCCGGCCGGCGGCGGACCGTCACTCGTCCCCCGATCACAGCCGGAGGTAGCTCGAAGATGAAGCAGCTGGTTGATGCGATCATGGCCGGTTCGCCGCGGTCGGCGCAGCGGCGGGCGGAGTTCGCCGCGTTGCCGGTTCCGGCGTCGTACCGGGGTGTGGTGGTGCGCCGCGACGAGGTGGGGATGTTCGAGGGGCGGGTGTCGCGGGACAAGGATCCGCGGGAGTCGTTGCATGTGGACGAGGTGGCGACGCCGGAGCTGGGGCCGGGTGAGGCGCTGGTGGCGGTGATGGCGTCGTCGGTGAACTACAACACGGTGTGGACGTCGATTTTTGAGCCGTTGTCGACGTTCGGGTTCCTGGAGCGTTATGGGCGGACGTCGCCGTTGGCGGCGCGGCATGATCTGCCGTATCACGTGGTGGGGTCGGATCTGGCGGGTGTGGTGTTGCGGACGGGGCCGGGGGTGCATGCGTGGTTCCCGGGGGATGAGGTGGTGGCGCACTGTCTGTCGGTGGAGTTGGAGCGGCCCGAGGGTCACAACGACACGATGCTGGATCCGGAGCAGCGGATCTGGGGGTTCGAGACGAATTTCGGTGGTCTTGCGGAGCTGGCGTTGGTGAAGGCGAACCAGTTGATGCCGAAGCCTGATCATCTGAGTTGGGAGGAGGCGGCGGCGCCGGGGTTGGTGAACTCGACGGCGTATCGGCAGCTGGTGTCGCGGAACGGTGCGGGGACTGGCTCTGATACACATCT
>NZ_JBFLUG010000054.1:0-50972 GCF_041008525.1 Parafrankia sp. FMc2
CGGGGGCGGTGGGGCCGCGGCGGCTGACGAGGAGCAGGTGGCGGATGCCGTGGTGGGTGACGAGGTGGCGGGCGGCGAGGGCGCCGAGGGTGCCGGTGCCACCGGTGATCAGCACCGTCCCCGCCGGATCCAGCTGGCCCCCCGTGCCTGCCGCGGCGGGCACCTGCGCGTCCCGAACGGCCGGGAGGGTGTGGACCGGCTCGAGGCGTCGCACGCCGACCACCCCGCCGCGCAGCTCCGCCGCGTTCTCGCCGGCCGCCGACGCGGCGGCGACAGCCGCGCGCACGGTGGCCTCGTCGGGCGCCTCACCGGCCGGCAGGTCATGCTCCACCAGCACGAACCGGCCCGGGTACTCGGCCTGGGCGGATCGCACCAGGCCCCGTACCGGCGCGCTGGCGAGGTCGGTCGCCGGCACGACGACCGCCAGCCGGGCGGCGCCCCGCCCGTCCGACCGCAGCGCTTCCCGCAGGCTCCCCAGGACGTCGGCGGCGCGTCGGTGGGCGGCAGCCGGCCCGGGCTCCGTCTGCGCCGGCAGTGTCAGCAGCGTGAGGTCACCGGCCGGGGCCGGTGGGACCGTCGCGAGCGGCGGCAGGGGCTGCCAGGCCGAACGGTAGAGACCCACGGCCACGGTTGCCGCGGCAGCGCCGGGGTGCAGCGCGGTGAGCCGGGCGCGGGCCGCCGGCCGCAGCACGACCGACTCGATCGTCGCCACCGGCTGCCCGTCGCCGTCCGCGACGGCGAGTGCGACCCTGGCGCCGCTGCCGCTGCCGCTGCCGCTGCCGCTGCCGCTGCCGCTGCCGGGGCGGCCCGCGCCGAGCGCGGTGATCCGGACGCGCAGCTCGCGGGCACCCGTGGCGACGAGGTTCACGCCGCTGAACGAGAACGGGAGCAGCATCGACCCTGCCGCCGGGTCGCCCGCACCATCGGCGTCGGAATCCGCCCCGGCGAGCCCGGCGAACACCGCGAGGCCTCCGACCACCGGGTGCAGCGCCGCGTCGAGCAGCGCCGGGTGCAGTTCCAGGCCGTCGTCCTGGCCGGGTGCGGTCGATTCCGCCGCGTCCGGCAGGGCGATCTCGGCGTACAGGGTCCGGTCGTCCGGGCCGCCGCTCCACAGCGCCCGCAGTCCCTGGAAGGCGGGTCCGTAGTCGTAACCGGACCGGGCGAGCCGCTCGTACAGGCCGTCGAGCGGCACCGGCGCGGCGCCGGCAGGCGGCCACGCGGCCCGCGCGCCCTGCTCCGGATCCGCGCCGCCCGCGCCGGGCCTCGTCTCCGCCGGCCTCGTCTCCGCCGGCCAGGTCGCTGCCTGCCCCGCTCCGGTCGGCTCCGCCGTCAGGACGCCTGACGCATGCCGGGTCCACGGCGCGGTGGCGGTGTCCCGCCGTGAGTACACCCGTACGTCCCGGCGTCCCGCGTCGTCGACGGCCCCGACGGTGACCTGTACGAGGACCGCACCGTCCGGCGGCAGCGGCAGCGGGCCCTCCAGCGTCAGCTCGGCCAGGTGCTGCTGGGCGGTGTGCCCGGCGGCATGCAGGGCCAGCTCGACCAGCCCGGTGCCGGGCAGCAGGATCGTCCCGGTGATCGTGTGGTCCGCGAGCCACGGCTGGGTGGCGACCGACAGACGGCCGGTGAGCACCAGCCCGTCGCGCCGTTCGGCGGGCTGGACCGCCGGCTGGTCGGCTTCCCGTGCCAGGTCCCTGATGTCGGCGACCTCGACCGCCGCGCCGAGCAGCGGATGGCCGGTGCCGCGCAGCCCGGCTCCCGCCAGGCTGGCGCCGGTTCCGGCGGTGGTGGCGGTGGACAGCCAGAACGTCCGGTGTTGGAACGGGTAGGTCGGCAGGTCGACCCGCGTCGGTCGTGGGCCGGGGAAGGCCGCGGCCCAGTCGACGGTGTGCCCTGCGGTGTGCAGCCGGGCGAGGGCCTCCAGCACGGTCTCGGTGTCGTCGCGGTCGCGGCGCAGCAGCGGCAGGACGAGCTCGTCGGCGGGGTGCTCAGGCGTGCCGCGGGTGAGGGCGGTGAGCGTGCCGTCCGGGCCGAGCTCCAGGTAGGTCGTCACGCCGAGCCGGCGCAACGTCTGGATGCCCTGGTGGAACCGGACGGTGTCGCGGACGTGGCGGACCCAGTAACCGGGCGTGGTGATCTCGGCCGGGTCGGCGAGGTCACCGGTGAGGTTCGAGACGAGGGGTATCCGCGGCGCCGCGTAGCGGACGGCGGTGGCCACCGCGGCGAACTCGTCGAGGACGCCGTCGGTGTGCGGGGAGTGGAACGCGCCGGAGACCGTGAGCCGGCGCGCGCGGATGCCCCGCGCACGGGCGTCCTCGGCCACGGACTCCAGGACGTCCCCCGATCCCGAGACGACGGTCGCCGTCGGGTGGTTGGTCGCGGCGATCGAGGCCGTGGCCTCATGGCCGGCGAGCAGCGCCGCGGCGGTCGACTCGTCGGCGTCGAGGGCGAGCATCGCGCCGTCGGCGGGCAGGTTCTGCATGAGCGCGGCGCGGGCGACGACGAGTCGGGCGGCGTCGTCGAGGCTGAACACGCCGGCGAGATGGGCGGCGGTCAGCTCGCCCAGCGAATGGCCGGTCAGGTAGTCCGGCTCGATGCCGTGCGCGGTGACCAGCCGGTGCAGGGCGACCTCGAAGGCGAACAACGCGGGCTGGGTGTAGCGGGTCTGGTGGATGAGTGCCGCGGCGTCGCCGTCGGGTTCGGCGTGCAGGACGCTCAGCAGGGGGCGGTCGAGGTGCGCGTCGAGGGCCGCGCAGACCTCGTCGAGGGCGTCGGCGAAGACCGGATGGGCCGTGTAGAGCGCCCGGCCCATCCCCGGCCGCTGGCTGCCCTGTCCGGAGAACAGGAACGCCACGGTCCGGGGGCTGCCGGCCGCCCCGCGGGTCAGCCCACGGGCGCTGGTTCCGGCCGCGAGGGCCTCGAGCTGGGCGGCGAAGTCCGCCGTGGTCCGTCCGACGAGCACCGCCCGGTGCGGGAGCGCGGCGCGGGTGGTCGCCAGGGCGTAGCCCACGGCGCGCGGATCACCCAGCCGGTCGGCTGCCGGCGGACCGGCTGCCGGGTCGTCCGGGTCGTCCGGGTCGGCCTGGCTGGCCTGGTCGGCCGTGGCCGGGTCGCCGGTGGGGTCGGCGGCGGTGGCCGAGGCGGCGAGCGTGCTCCGCAACCGGGCGGCCTGCGCGCGCAGCGCCGCCTCGCCGCGTGCCGACAGGGGCCACGGCACCGCGGTCGGCGCGGCCGGCACTGGTGCGGTGGCCGTACCGGCGGGATCAGCGGCGCCGAGGAGATCGGCCGGCCGCTCGGCCGCCGGCTGTTCCAGAATGACGTGCGCGTTGGTACCACTGATCCCGAAGGACGAGACGGCGGCCCGGCGAGGGCGCTCGAGCGGCGGCCACGGCGTCGGCTCGGTGAGCAGGGCCGCCGCGCCGGCCGTCCAGTCGACGTGCGGGGACGGCGCGTCGACGTGCAGCGACGCGGGCAGCAGACCGTGCTCGAGCGCCTGCACCATCTTGATCACACCGGCGACTCCGGCCGCCGCCTGGGTGTGCCCGATGTTCGACTTGACCGATCCCAGGTAGACCGGCCGGTCCGCGGGACGGTCCTGGCCGTAGGTGGCGAGGAGGGCCTCGGCCTCGATCGGGTCGCCGAGCCGGGTGCCGGTGCCGTGCGCCTCGACCACGTCGACGTCCGCCGGTGCCAGGCCGGCGCCGTGCAGCGCCGCCCGGATCAGCCGCTGCTGGGACGGGCCGTTCGGCGCGGTCAGCCCGTTGCTGGCGCCGTCCGAGTTGACCGCGGATCCGCGGATCACCGCGAGCACGCGGTGGCCGTGGGCCTGTGCTTCCGAGAGCCGTTCCACGACCAGCATGCCGACGCCCTCGGCCCAGCCCGTGCCGTCGGCGGCGGCGGCGAACGGCTTGCACCGGCCGTCCGGGGCCAGCCCGCGCTGGCGGCTGAACTCGACGAAGATGCCCGGGCTGGTGAGCACGGTGACGCCGCCGACCAGGGCCAGCGAGCACTCGCCAGCACGCAGCGCGCTCGCGGCCAGGTGCAGCGCCACCAGCGAGGACGAGCAGGCGGTGTCGACGGTGACCGCCGGCCCCTCCAGACCGAGGGCATAGGCCAGGCGCCCGGAGGCGACGCTGGTCGTGCTGCCGGTGAGCAGGTAGCCGTCCAGGCCGCCGGCCGGCTCGTGCAGGCGTGGGCCGTAGTCCTGCGGCATGACGCCGACGAACACACCGGTGCGGCTTCCGTGCAGCGCCGTGGGGTCGAGTCCGGCCCGCTCGATGGCCTCCCACCCCACCTCCAGCAGGAGCCGCTGCTGCGGGTCCATCGCCAGCGCCTCCCGCGGTGAGACGCCGAAGAAGTCCGCGTCGAACGCGCCGGCCGCGGTGAGGAACCCGCCGGTCCGCACGTAGCTGGCGCCGGGCGTGGCCGGGTCGGGGTCGTACAGGCGGGCCAGGTCCCAGCCACGGTCGGTCGGGAAGTCGGAGACGACGTCCGCGCCGGTGACGGCGACCCGCCACAGGTCCTCCGGCGACCCGATCCCACCGGGGAAGCGGCAGGCCATCCCGACGATCGCGATCGGATCGTCGGCGGCTGCCGCGGTGCCGCCCGTGGCGTTGTCCGCCGGCCGGCCGGCACCCGCCCGCTGGAGCGCCACCTCGCCCAGATGCCGGGCCAGCGCGGCAATCGTCGGATGGTTGAACAACATGCTCGGCGCCAGCGGGAGTCCGGTCGCCGAGGCGAGACGGTCGCGCAGCTCGACCGCGGACGCCGACTCGAAGCCGAGGTCCCGGAAGGCCCGGTCCGGGTCGACCGCGTTCGGTGTCACATGCCCGAGAACGATCGCCACGTGGGTCCGGACCAGCTCGACCAGTGTCCGGCCCTGCTCGGCGGTGCCGAGCGCCGTGAACCGACCAGCCCAGGACGAGGCGGCGGACGTCGCTCCGGCGGACGTCGCTCCGGCGGCCGGGCCAGCCGGCCGCGCGGCGGCGGCGACACCGAGGGCGGCCGGCGCGCGGTGGGAGTCGTCCAGCCAGTGGCGCTCGCGCTGGAACGGGTACGTCGGCAGCGGAATCGGACGGACGGCAGCGACGGCGGACTGGCCGCGCAGCGCCGCGGCCCAGTCGACGCCGGCGCCCCGGGCGAACGCCTGGGCGGCGGAGGCGAGCAGCCGCTCCCAGCCGCCCTCGTCGCGTCGCAGCGTCCCGACCGCGGCCGGGGCGTCGCCGGGTGCCACCAGCTCTGCCAGTTCCGCCAGCTCTGCCAGCTCCGCCAGTTCCGCGCCTGCCGCCGATCCGGCCTCGGTGAACGTCTCCTGCAGGCTGCCGGTCAGCACCGGGTGCGGGCTGACCTCGATGAACAGCCGGTGCCCGGCGGCGAGCGCGGCTTCGGTGGCCCGCTGCAGCAGGACGGTCTGGCGCAGGTTGCGGTACCAGTAGTCGGCGTCGAGCCGGGCGGTGTCCAGCGGGCCGCCGGTCACCGTGGAGTAGAAGGTCACCGTCGAGGAGACCGGGCGGATGCCGGCGAGCGCCGTACGCAGGTCAGCACCGACCGTGTCCACCTGCGGCGAGTGCGAGGCGTAGTCCACCTGGATCAGCCGGGCCCGCACGCCACGCCGGTCGTGGTCGGCGACCAGCGCGGCGACGGCCGCCGGGTCGCCCGAGACGACGGTGGACCCCGGCCCGTTCACCGCGGCGACCGAGACCCGGGCCGGATCGGCGAGCGGGTGGGCACGCACCTGGTCGGCGGGCAGGGCGATCTGGGCCATCGCGCCACGGCCGGCGAGCGCGACGAGGGCCCTGCTGCGCAGGGCCACGATCCGGGCCGCGTCGTGGAGGGTCAGCGCCCCGGCGACATGCGCGGCGGCGATCTCGCCCTGCGAGTGGCCGATCACCGCGTCCGGCCGCACGCCCAGCGATTCCCACAGCCGGGCGAGCGAGACCATCACGGCGAACAGTGCCGGCTGGACGACGTCGACCCGATCCAGCGAGGCGGCCCCGGGGGCGCCGCCCAGCACGTCGTGCAGGGACCAGTCGACGTGGGGGGCGAGTGCCCGCGCGCAGTCGTCCACCGCCGCTGCGAACACCGGCGCCTGCTCGAGCAGCGCGCCGGCCATGCCGACCCACTGCGAACCCTGCCCGGGAAAGACCAGCACGACCCGGCTCGCCTGGGCCGCGCGCCCGTCGTGCAGCCCGGCGGCCGGGAGTCCGGCGGCGAGTGCCCCGAGCCCGGCCCGCAGCTGGGCGTCGGTGGTCCCCAGGATGACAGCCCGGTCCTCGAACGTCGCCCGGGTGGTGGCCAGCGACCAGGCGACGTCCTCGGGGCGGGGCGCGTGGCCGGTCTCGTGGGCATCGAGGTGGGAGAGCAGCCGCGCGGCCATCGCCGTCAGTGCCGCCTCGCCGCGCGCGGAGAGCACCCACGGCAGGACGGCGGGTCCGGCCGCCCGCCTGGTTCCGGTGGGCTCGCGGTCTGTGTCGGCGGCCGCTCCCTCGCCGCGTGCCGCCGCGGCGCCCGGCGGCGCCTCGGCGACGACAAGATGACAGTTCGTGCCGCCCATGCCGAACGAGCTGACACCCGCGACGAGCACGTCGCCGACGCCAGCGACGGACGGGCCGGTGCCGGACGGGCCGGCGCCGGACGGGCCGGTGCCAGCGGCGTCCGCGCCGGTCGGCCAGGCTCCGAGCCGGTCCTGGACGGTGAGGCCGAGATCGGCCAGCGGGATCGCCGGGTTCGGCGTGGCGTGGTGCAGGGTCGCCGGCAGCCGGCGGTGGCGCAGGGCGAGCAGCACCTTGAGCAGCCCGGCGATGCCGGCTGCCCCTTCGAGGTGCCCGATGTTCGTCTTCACCGAGCCGACCCGCAGCAGGCGGTCACCGGAGCGGCCGGCGCCGAGCACCGCGCCCAGCGCCGCCGCCTCGACCGGGTCACCGACCTTCGTGCCCGTCCCGTGCAGCTCGACGTAGCGGACGTCGGCAGGGTCCACCCCGGCGTCCGCGTAGGCCGCCCGCAGGACGGCGGCCTGTGCGGCCCCGTCGGGCACCGTCAGACCGGCGCCGCCGCCGTCGTTGTTCACCGCGCCGCCCAGGATCACCCCGTAGGCGTGCCGGCCCTCGGCGACCGCCCGCGACAGCGGCATGAGCAGGACGGTCGCCCCGCCCTCCCCGCGCACGTAGCCGTTGGCGCGGGCGTCGAAGGTGTAGCTGCGGCCGTCCGGGGACAGCCCGCCGAACCGTGCCGCCGCGACGCTGGTCTCCGTGAGCAGGTTCAGGTTGACACCGCCGGCGATCGCCAGCGTCGTCTCGCCCCGCCACAGGCTTTCGCAGGCCAGGTGGACAGCGACCAGACCGGACGACTGGGCGGCGTCGACGGCGAGGCTCGGCCCGCGCAGCCCGAGCAGGTAGGAGACCCGGTTGGCGATCAGGCCGCGGGCCTGGCCGGTCAGGGTGTGCCGGTCGATCGCCGCCGGGCCGTACCGCCCGGCGAGGCTCGCGTACTCCGAGCCGATCGCCCCGACGAACACGCCGGTCCGGCTGCCGCGCAGTGCTTCCGGGATGACACCGGCGTCCTCCAGCACCTCCCAGGCCAGCTCCAGCACGAGGCGCTGCTGCGGGTCCATGGCAGCGGCCTCGCGCGGTGAGATCCCGAAGAAGCCCGGGTCGAAACGGTCGACGGCGTCGAGGAATCCGCCCCGGGCGTACCCGGACAGCCCGAGCTCGCCGAGCAGCCCGGAGTCCCAGCGGTCGGCCGGCGCGTCGGTCACCGCGTCCACGCCGTCGCGCAGCAGCCGCCAGAACTCGGCGGGACTCGCGGCCTGGGGCAGCCGGCAGGACAGGCCGACCACCGCGATCGGCTCGCGGGCGCCGCTGCCGTGGGGCGTCGCCTGAACGGTCGCGTCGGTGGTCGCGTCGGTGGTCGCGCGGAGTTCCTCGGGTCCCATTGCGGGGTCAGTGCTCCTTAGTACGGGCCGCCTCGAGCGCGGCGGTCAGCCCGTCGACGACGGGACCGGTGACGCCCCGGAACCGCAGCAGGGTGAGGACCGTCCAGAGGCGGACCTCGTCCACATGCCGCGGGGATCCGTGCACGTCGTCCTTCTCCAGCACTTCCAGCCGCGACAGGTGGCGGCGGAGCCGGGCGACGTCACCGGGCGGGATGATCTCGTCGCGCCGGCTCGCGGCGTAGGCGACGGGGATGTCGAGGCCGGCCAGCAGTGCGTCCGGGATGGCCCAGCCGCGCAGGTGGTGGGGCAGGTCGGCGACCTTGGCCCCGGTCAGCTGGGCGAGGGTGTCCAGGGTGATCCGCGGGACCTGGGCCAGCCACTCGGCGTCGGTGAAGAAGTCGTGCACGGGCGCGCCCGTCGTCACCACGCCGCGGATGCGCGGGTCGGCGGCCGCGGCGCGCAGTGCGAGATGGCCGCTGAAGCTCAGCGTCAGCGCGTAGGTCTGTGTCACGTCGGCCCGGTCCGCGACGGCGTCCAGCAGGTCGGGCAGCATCCGCCAGCTCTCCGGGCCGTAGGCCAGGCCGTTCTCGCCGATACCCGGGATCTCGGTCGCGATCGCGGCCACCCCGAGCATGTCCGCGTCGGTGAGCGCCGGCGCGTTGCTCTCCTTGGTGCTGACGATGCCGCCCATCAGGATCACCAGGGGACGGCGCTCGGTGGCGGACAGCCCGGCGCTCCACGCCCGCAGGCGACCACCGGGCAGGTCCAGTTCCAGGAACTGGATGTCGGTGGCGGCCTGGCGCCAGGTGTCGAACGCCGCGACCGCCCGGGCGTGCGCCTCCTGGCGCACCGGGCCGTCCACATAGGGGAACCGGGCCAGGTTGTAGAGCCGGACGGCGTCGAGCAGCTCGCCGCGGCGCTCGGCGTCGGCAGCGACCCGGCTCCACGCGAGTGCCCACGAGCCCTCGGCGCCGTCCACGTCGTTGTCGATGCCGTCGAGCACCGGACCGTGGACGTCGGCGCCGATCCCCTGGCTGCGGGCGTGGACCAGCGCGTACTCCCGCAGCTGCGCCACGTCGCTCACCGGGGCTGTCCTCCCGGCACGCCGCCCGGCACGCCGTCCGGCACGCCGTCCGGCACGCCGTCCGGCACGCCGTCCGGCACGCTGTTGCTCGCGCCGGTCGCGTCCGTGCCGCCGGCCTCCGCCGCGCCGAAGGTCTCCAGGGCCGTGCGCAGGTCGGCCAGCACGTCGGCGGCCTCCGCGCCGTCGATCACCCGATGGTCGAAGGTCAGGCTGAGGCGCAGCAGCGGGGCGGTCGTCACCGCGCCACCGCGCACCGCCGGGCGCTCGGCGATCTGGCCGACGCCGAGGGTGATCGTGGTGCCGCCGACGGAGTGGAACCCGTCCACCGGGCGGTGCCCCAGCGAGGTCACGGAGAAGGTTCCACGCACCGCCGCGCGCCGGACCAGCGGGCTGGAGGCGCGCCGGTAGGCGGCTCGCGCCACGGGGGCGGGCAGCCGGTGCAGAGCCCGGGTGCCGGCGAACTGCGGCATCGTCTCCGGGTCACCGTCCCGGTACTGGTCGACCACCGCCTGGATCTCGTCGAGCGTCGCCTGCTCCAGGCCCGGGAGCACGGCGGCCAGCACGACCCGCTGCCCGGACAGGGTCCGGTCCAGGGTCAGCTTTCCGCTGACCGAGGTGAACCTCGCGATCTTCGGACGAAGCCGGCCACCGATCGCCGCGTTCGCCTCGGGGTGTGCCGCCAGCGTCCGGCCGCCGGCGTGCAGGACGTAGCTGACGACCGAGTACCGCCGGCCCGCGTGTGCCGCGGTCGCCCGGTGCCGCAGCACCGCACCCATGTCCACCTCGGTGTCGAGGTGGACGGCGGAGAACCGGCGCAGGTTGCCGAGGAAGTACAGGGTGTGCCGGCGTTCCCGGCGGATGCGGCGGACGTCCACAGCGGCTGCGGGGGATGCGGTGCCCGGTGCCCGACCGCGCGGGCTCAGCGGGCTCATCGGCTCGCCGCGAGCTGGTACAGCTCCGCCAGGCTGGTGGTCTCCAGGACGTCGGGCAGCGACAGCCGCCGGCCGGTCTCCCGTTCCAGCGCGGTGGCCAGGGCAAGCAGGTGGACGGAGTCCCAGCCGGTGAGCTCGTCGAAGGCCGTGCCCGCCTCCGGGGTCGCCACCGGGATACCCAGCTCGTCACGGACGAGGTCCAGGAAGTCCTCGATGCTGTCCATACGTCGTCCTCCGTCGGGTCGGTCGACCGCATGCTGCGGGCACCCGCTAAAGCGCGGCTAATTGCTTGGACGCTGAACCGGTGACTGGCGTCACATTCGGGTCGGCCCCGGCGGCGACATGGCGGATGCCGGCCGGTAGAAGTACGTAGTTTCTCGGATGTGGTGTGTTGGCCCGTGTGTGACGATGGGCTCGCCAGCTTCGCGCGTCGGTCCGGTCGCCGGACATCTTCACCTGCATCCCGGGATGAGCTGCCCGCCGTCCCGGGCGGTTCGGTTGCCTGTTTCATCGGTCGAAAGAGAGCCGCGTCGTGAGATACGAGGTACTGGGCCCGCTGCGGGTTCTCGGGAAGCCGGGAAGCCCGACGATCGGCGCTCGCAAGGTGAAGATCCTGCTGTCGGTCCTGCTCATCCGGGCCGACCAGCTCGTCACCGTCGACCGGCTGATGGAGGAGATCTGGGACTGCGAGCCGCCGCGGCGTGCCACGGCGGCAGTGCACGTGTACGTGTCCCAGCTGCGAAAATTCCTGCTCAGGCCGAACGTGCCGGGCAACCCGATCGGTACTCGCCCCGGTGGCTACCAGCTGATGCGGGGGGACGACGACATCGATCTCCACGATTTCCAGCGGCTCATGCAGCGTGGCCGCACCGACGCCCGTGCGGGTCGGCATGCCGAGGCCGTCGAGAACTTCGACGCCGCTCTGCGGATCGGTCGCGGGCCGGTGCTCGCGGATCTACGGGACAGCGCGATGATCTCCGCGTTCGTCACCTGGATCGACGAAATGCGCCTCGAATGCGTGGAGGCCAGAATCGATTCGGCGCTGTTGCTCGGGCAGCATCGCGAACTGGTCGGCCAGCTGTATTCCCTGACGGCCGAGCATCCGCAGCGTGAATCATTTCACCGTCAGCTCATGCTGGCTCTCTACCGTTCCGAACGGCAGGCGGACGCCCTGCGTGCCTATGGTCGCGTGCGCGACATCCTGCGCGGTGAGCTGGGTCTGGACCCGGGGTTGCCGCTGCGTGAGCTGCACGATGCCATCCTCGCCGCCGACGGGCGGCTGGACCTGCGGAGGGCTGGCTGAGGGTCAGGACGCCGCCATGATACGTGATTACCACCACGTCGATCGAGAAAGAGGTAAAGTGCCAGCACGTCGCGCCGGGGAAAGGTAGCGTCACTGCCCATGGGCCGGTTCCGGATCCTGACCAGGCGTCATGACTGCTACAGCGTGCATGGCGCGTCTTCGCTCTGTTGTCGGATCGCCGCGTAGTTCGCGCACAGAGTCTGCTCCGCGCCGCACAGTCTGCTCGGTAGGCGATCATACCGCCCGCTGCCGTGGTTCGTGCGCGGCCACATCTCGTCGTGGGGGACCAGTCACCACCGCACTGGCCCGCGAGCGTCGAGACGGACGACCAGCCGGGCGGTAACTTCGGCGAAGGGAGCGTTGTTCCGCTGTGAGCCGCGTCGACACGATCAGCCGAGCACCATCTGACCGCTCACCCGGCGGCCGGGCGGCGAACCCCCGCGCGGCCGCGAGTCTCACCCGCGCTCGCGCCGGCAATGAGGAGGCAGGCCCAGGGGAACGGCCGGACCGGCCCGACCGACCAGGCCGACCAGGCCCGGCGGCCGCCGGCGCGGTCACCGGGCGAGCGGCTGACCGGGAGCGGGTCGTACGGCAGGTCGACCGGCTCCGTCGGCCCGTCCCCGGCACGGCCGGCCGGATCCTGGAGATCTCGGGTGAGCCGGGTATCGGCAAGACGTTCCTGCTTGCCGAGATCGAGCGGCACGCCCGCGGACAGGGTGTCACCGTGCTCTCCGAGCAGTGCACCGAGTTCGAGCACGACGTCCCGTTCGGCGCGTTCGTGGGCATGCTCGCGGAACGGCTCACCACCGAGATGCTCGCCGCGCTGCCGCCGCTGACCGCCGACGTGCTGGCCCGCAACCTGGGCCCGCAGGGCGCGCCGGGCGCTGGCGAGGTCCCGCTGATCGCCGCGGACTCGGCCAGGTTCTCCCTGTACCGGGCCGCTCGGACGATGCTGGAGCGGATGGCCGCCGGCGGGCTGCTGCTCGTCCTCGACGACTTCCACTGCGCCGACGAGAGTTCGGTGGAGTTTCTCGACTACCTGATCCGGCGCCCGGTCGAGGCGCCGTTGCTGGTGGTCGTCGCGCACCGGAGCCGGCAGGCGTCCGCCCGGCTGCGCAGCAGCCTCGCCCGCGGCGTGGCGCTCGGTACGGTCGAGCGCCTGGAACTGCGGGGCCTGTCGCTGGCCGAGGCGGCCACCGTCGCGGGCCTGCCGGCACGCAGCCAGCGGCTGCGCGACCTGCACCGCGACAGCAGTGGCAACCCGCTCTACCTGCTCGCGCTGGCACGGGCCGGTGCACACACCGGGTCGGGGCTGCGGCTGCCGCTCGGCGACGCCGTCTTCGACCGGTACATGGCGCTGGTCCTCGGCGACCCACCGCTCCAGGGCGGCCTCCAGGGCGGTGTCATCGACGCCGCGGCTGTGCTCGGCGACCGGTTCGACCTGCCGGGCCTCGCCGCCGTCGCGGATCTCGACGTCGACACCACCTGCGCCGCGCTCACCGAGCTCGTCCGGCGGGATGCTGTGCGCCCGGTCGAGGGCACCCCGCTGTACTGCTTCCGCCACCCGTTCCTGCGGATGGTCGTCTACGCGAACATCGACCCGTGCTGGCGGGTGCTGGCGCACCGGCGGGCCCGGACGCTGCTGGTCGAGCAGGGCGCGCCGGCCGGTGAGGTCGCGGTGCACATCGAGCGGTCGCTCGCCGGCCCCGACGCCGAGGATCTCGCCGTCCTCACCCAGGCGGCGCAGGACGCGGTGAAGTCCGACCCGCGGCTGGCCGCGCGGTGGCTGCGGGTCGCGCTGCGGGTGCTGCCCCGGGACGCCCGGGGCAACGCCGCCGACCCCGGTCGTGAGCTGGAACTGCGGCTGCTGCTCGCGCAGGCGCTCGGCGTGTCGGGACGGCTGGCGGAAAGCCGGGAGATCCTGCACGAGGTCCTGCGGGCCTCCCCGGCGGAGTCACCGGGGACGCGGGTCGCGGCGGTGACGTTCTGCGCCCTGATGGAGTGCCTGCTCGGCCGGTACGAGGAGGCTCGCGCGCTGGTCGCCGCGGAGCTCGATCTCGGCGCGCGCGACTGCCCGGCGCACGCGCTGCGGCTCATCACCGCCCAGGGGATCGTCGGAGTCTTCGACGGAAGGCTGACCTGCGAGGCCGACGTCGCCTCCGTCGTCGCCACGGCGCGGGCCCTGGGCGACCGGACGGCGCTGGTCGGCGCGCTGGCGCTGGCGGGCCTGAACGCGAGCCTCAGCGGCGACAAGGCGAGGGCGCTGCGCACCGTGACGTCCTGCGCGCCGCTGGTGGACGGGCTGCCCGACACGGAGCTCGAGCATCACCCGGAGTACATCGCCGCCCTGGCCTGGACGGAGACCTATCTGGGCCGCACCGTCGGCGCGGAGCGGCACTTCCGGCGTGGGATGGCGCTGTCCGGGCGCGGCGGGCAGCGGCACATCCGACCGTTGCTGCTGGTCGGCCTCAGCGTGACGTGCTACCGGGTGGGACGGCTCACCGAGGCGCAGCAGGCCGCGGGGGAGGCCCGGGACGTCGCCCGGGAGATCGACGCACACCACATCCGCGGGCTGGCGCTGGCGCTGGCCTCCCTGTGCAGCTCCTGGACGGAGCCGCGGGCCGCCCGCGCGGTGTCGCTCGCCGAGCAGGCGGTCGACACGCTGCGGGGCAGCGGCTCCTGGTGGAGCTACATCGCCACGATCTCGCTGGCGAACGCGGCCACCATCGCCGGGGACCCGGAGCGCTGCGTCGGGCTGCTGGTCACCGCCGGCGGCGGCCCGGACCTTCCGTCAGTGCCCTCGTTCCTGCGCTCGGCCTTCCAGGAACTGCTGATGACCGGCCTGGAGAACATCCAGGGCAGCCGGCCGGCGCCCGGCTGGGCCGAGCAGCTCGACGAGCGGCCGGACGCCGACGCCCTGGGGGTTTCCTGCGAGCACGGCTACGCGCGCACGGTGCACGCGCATGTCGTGCGCGCCCGGCTGGGGCCGGCGGCGGCCGCCGAGCTGTACGAGGCAGCCGCGTCGTCGTTCGCGACAGCCGGGATGATCTATCTCGAGGCCTGGGCGCTCACCCTGGCGGCCCGGTGCGCCGCCGCGACGGGCCGGGGCGAGGACGCGGCGATGATGCTCCAGCGGGCTCGTGAGCTGGCCCGCCAGTGCGGGGCGACGACGATCTACGAGGAGGCCGACAAGGAACAGCGCCGCCTCGCGCAGGTCGCCGCCGACCGGACCGGCGCCGACCGGACCGGCACCGAGCGCGGCGTCCGCGCCGGTCGGGCCGCCGAGTCCCCGCTGTCCGTCCTCACCGAGCGGGAGCGGGAGATCGCCGGAATCGCGGGAACGGGCAAGAAGACCCGGGACATCGCGGCGGAGCTCCACCTCAGCCCGCGCACCGTTGACGTGCACCTGACCCGGATCTACCGGAAGCTGAACGTTCCGTCCCGCGCGGCGCTGGCCCGGCTGATGAGCGAACTCGGCTGAGCCGGGCCGCCCGGGCCGGCCAGGCCCCGCCGCCCCGGGCTGGAACCGTCGCGGGGGTCCGGGAGAGATCATGGTGACCGCGCCGTCCGGCGCGGGCCAGCCGTCGGGTCCGGGACGGGTGACCCGCCGCGGTGGGGCCGGTGCCACGATCTCCCCCGGAGCCGGTCAGCCGGCGCCGAGCGCGGCGGCCGGCTGGCTCGACACGGCGGCGGCCCCGCCCGCGAGCGCCTGCGCGAGCAGCTCGTAGGAACGGACCCGGGCGGTGTGGTCGTGCACGATCGTCAGGGCCATCAGCTCGTCCGCGCCGGAGGCCGCGAGCAACTCCAGCGCACGGCGGCGGACGGTCTCGGGACCACCGATGAGCTGCGGTGCGAACGAGTCCCGGGCGATCTGGCGCTGCTGGGGGGAGTACGGCGCCCGGTCGGCCTCCTCGGGGCTCAGGTAGGGGCCGAGGTTGCCGGTGAACAGCTCCAGATGGGCGATCTCCACCGAGCTGGCGAGCCGCTGCGCCTGGGCGTCGTCCTCCCCGACGATCACGACGGCGGCGACGACCGCGTAGGGCGCGGCGAGGTTCCCGGTCGACCGGAACGCGCGACGGTAGGCGGTCACCGCGTTCACCGTGTTCTGCGGGCTGAAGTGGTGCGCGGTGGCGAACGGCAGGCCGAGCTCGGCGGCGAGCCGCGCACCGTTCGGGCTGGACCCCAGCACCCACACAGGTGGCGGGGTCTCCGCCTGCGGGTAGGCGGCGACCGGGCCCCGCCTGCCGCCGCCGGGGGCGCCGAGGAAGCCCAGCACCTCGCTGATCTGCGAGCCGAAGGTGTCGCCGCGTGGCTGCCCGCCGCCGCGCTGGAGAGCCTGGGCGGTCAGCGGGTCGGTGCCCGCCGCCCGGCCGAGGCCGAGATCGATCCGGCCGGGGTGGAACGCGGCCAACGTGCCGAACTGCTCGGCGACGACGAGGGGCTGGTGGTTGGGCAGCATGACGCCGCCGGCACCGACCCGCAGCGTCGAGGTCGCGGCGGCGATCTGGCCGATGAGGACGGCGGGCGACGAGCTCGCGATGCTCGGCGTGTTGTGGTGCTCGGCGAGCCAGTAGCGGTGGTAGCCGAGGGCCTCTGTCCGCCGGGCCAGGTCGAGTGTGTTGCGCAGCGTCGTGGACGGAGACGTGCCGCTCATCACCGGCGCGATGTCCAGCACGGACAACGTCGGTCGGCGGGCGGGGGACGATGCGTCGTCGGGCAAGGTCGTGGTTCCCTTCAGATCGTCGGTCGCGCGTTCCCGGCCGGGCCGCGGGCGAGCGGGAGGCGAGCCGGGAGGGGCTGGCCGGGAGGGGCTGGCCGGCTAGGCGCTCGGTGTCGCGGCGTCCGTCGCCGTGGTGCGCGCCCGCCCGTTGGCCGCTCCAGTGCTGCCGCTGGTTGTGCCAGCGGGTGTGACCTCCGGGTCGGGCACGGACTGCTCCGGCAGGTCTGCGCCCGGAAGGTTCGAGTCCGGCAGGTTCGTGTCCGGCGTGGCCGCGTCGGCCGCTCCGACGGCGAGTGCGTGCGGGTCCGCCGAGCTGAGCTCGGACGCCTTCGCGTTGATCACCACGATCGCCAGGACCGTCGCGACCACCAGGAAGATCGCGGCCAGCCGGAACGCGCCGACGATGCCCTCGGACAGCACGTAGTGGGCCTGGTCGGTAGGCGTGTCGCCGACCGGGGACCGCGCGGCGTCACGGCTCGCCGACCCGAACGCCGTGACCAGGATGGCGAGTCCCAGGGTGCCGCCGACCTGGGTGGTGACGTTGAGCAGGCTGGAACCGGCGCCGGCCTGCTCCGGGCGGATGCCGTAGACGGCCACCGCCGTCAGCGGCACCATCATCAGCCCGATGCCCAGGCCGATGAGCAGAAGCGGGCCGAGAACCGTGTCGACGTAGCCGCTGTCCGGTGAGATGCCCTGGACCAGCCAGATCGCGGCCCCGGCGGCGACCAGGGCACCGGCGGACACCACAGGCCGCGGGCCGACCCGCATCATCAGCTGTGCCGCCAGCTGGGTCGCCGGCAGCATCACCAACGTCATCGGGAGGAAGGCCAGGCCGGTGCGCAGCGGGCTGAACCCGAGAACCTCCTGGAAGAACTGGGTCTGGAAGAACAGCATCCCGAGCATGCTGGCGATCATCAACAGGTTCACGGCGTAGGCGCCGGAGCGGTTGCGGTTCAGGAACAGGTACAGCGGGGTCAGGGCCTCGCGTGTGCGTGGCTCGATGATGAGGAAGGACACCAGCAGCACCACGGCGACGGCGAAGGCGATCAGCGCCTGGCCGTCGCTCCAGCCGTCCGACGCGGCCCGGACGAGCCCGTAGACCAGGGCGCCGACGCCGAGCGTCGAGGTGAAGGCCCCTGGCAGGTCGAGGCGGTGCGGGGTGCGCGCGGCCTCGCTGAGGAACTTCGGCGCGAGCACCAGCACCAGGATGCCGATGGGCACGTTGATGAAGAAGACCCACGGCCAGGACGCCCAGGTGGCGATCATGCCGCCGCCGATCATGCCGATCACGGCACCGGAACCGGTCACCGCCGCGTACACACCGACCGCGCGGTCCCGTTCGGGGCCCGCCCGGAAGTTCGTGGCGATCAGTGCGAGCGCGTTCGGTGCGGTGAGCGCGGCGCCCGCCCCCTGCAGCGCCCGCGCGGCCAGCAGCCAGCCCGCGTCGGGAGCGAGGCCGGCCAGCACGGAGGTGACGGTGAACACGGCGACGCCGGTGAGGAAGACCCGGCGGCGACCGTAGATGTCGCCGATCCGGCCGCCGAGGAGCAGCAGACCACCGGCCGCGAGCGTGTAGGCGTTCGGCACCCAGGACAGGTCGGTGGCGGAGAAGCCCATGTCCTGCTGGATGGCCGGCAGCGAGACGTTCACGATCGTCGCGTCCAGGGCGACCATCAGCTCGGAGATGGCGATCACGACCAGTGCGATCCCCGGCCGGCGGGTGAATCCGCCGCCAGGCGCGCGTACCTCCGCGCCCGGTGTCGTTGACGTGGACACTGGTACCTCCAAGCAGTGGCCACCCGCGGGTAGCGCGACTAAGGAACGATGGCGTCTACTATAGAGGTGCCCGGTCGCCGACGGCAACGACCTGATGACCGGGTAGGGGGAGGTGTGTGGGGTGACGGCCACTCCGTCGTCTTCGGTTACTGACAGAGCGGCGCCAGCGCCGGCGCCGGCGTCGACCCGCCGCCGCGGTTCGGCGTTGGAGGCGGCGATCTTCGAGGCGGTGCTCGACCAGCTGGCCTCGGTCGGCTACGTCCGCCTGACGATGGACGGCGTCGCGGCCGCGGCGCACACCGGCAAGGCGGCTCTCTACCGCCGGTGGCCCAGCAAGGAGGACCTGGTCCTCGCCACCGTCCGCCACGTGCTCCCCACCCCCGACGCCGTCGTGCTCACCGGTGATCTGAGGCTGGACCTGCTGGCGGTGCTCGGCTGCGTGCAGCGGACGGTCAACTCCACCCACGGCTCGGTGCTGCAGATGGCCGCGGTGGATTCCGGCGCGGACTGCCAGTCGCTGATCGGCGATCTGGTGATGGGGCCGTGCGAGCGCCGGATCCTCGAGATCCTGGAGGCCGGCGCCGCACGCGGTGAGGTCCGGCCGGCGGCCGTGTCGCCGCTGGTGGCGGAGATAGGCCCGGCCATGGTGCTGCGCCGCTCGATGGTGGACGGGTCACCCGTCCCCGACCGGTACCTGGTCTCGGTCGTCGACGACGTCCTGCTCACCCTGTGCGGGGTGGTCGGGCGAGCGGCCACCCGGTAGATCGCCCGGAGCGGTCCTGGCGTCCAGCGCCACCGTGTCGTGCAGGGTGAGGTGCCCCGGTACGGCCGGCAGCGTGACGAGGTCGTGCCTGAAGCTCTGGTCGCCGTCGCCGTCGCCGTCGCCGGTGCCGCCCGGGCCGGCGAAGCCGTGCCGCGGGTAGAGGTCGGCGACGACGACGTTCTTCGCTGTCGGCCGGTAGCGGGCGATGACCGCCGCGGCGCCGGCCTCGCGGGCGTGGCGCAGCACGGCGGCCAGCACCGCCTGCTCGATGCCGCGGGAGAACACCCGGCAGCTCAGCAGGAAGTTCTCCAGCACGACGGTGTCGGCCTCGGGTGCCGCGCCGGCCTGCCGGCGCAGGAAGACGGCTCCCACCAGCCCGTTCTCCCCGAACCGGTCTCGTGACCGGATGGCGAGCACGGCGTTGCCGGGGGTGTCGGCGTACGCGCGCAGCTCGGCCTGCTGCAGCCGGCGCGTCGTGGTGTGGAACTGGTTCGTGCGCAGGGTCAGCTGGCTGACCCGCGGCACCTCGTCGTCGCGCACGGGCCCGAGCCACACCTCGACGCCGAGCCCGCGCAGGTAGTCCTCCAGCGAGGATGCCGACGCGGTGAAGTCCCGTCGGGCCGCCTCGGCCCGGTAGGCGCCGGGGCGGGCGCGGTCCTCGGCGGTCAGCTCGCGGGTGTCGAACCAGCCGTCGCGCAGCAGCGCGTCCACGTGGCCGGCGGGGTCCTCATCCACCGCCACCACGGCGACGCCGGGCAGCGTCTCGCGAACCAGCCCGCGCTCGTAGGCGCTGTCGTCCACGAACACGAAGCTGTCCACCCCGAGGTTCAGGCCGGCGGCCAGCTCCCGCAGGTTGTCGTGCTTCGGTTCCCAGTTCGCGATGACCCGCACGAAGTCGTCCGCGCGCAGCGTCATGCCGGCGTGATCGGCGAGGGCGGCGCGCACGTTCGCCGCCTCGTTCTTGCTGACCGCGGCGACCAGCACCCCCTGCGAGCCGATCTGGCGGACGACGCGCTGGAACGCCCGGAACGCCTCACCGCGGAAGCTGTCGGCCACCTCGATGCCCTCGATGCCGTCATCGCCGAGGATGCCGCCCCACACGGTGCCGTCCAGGTCGAGAACGAGGCATTTGCTGGTCCGTCCGGCGACAGCGCGGGCGAGGTGGCCGACCTCCCGGGCATAGCCGGCCAGCAGCTCGCCGGAGAGGTACGCCTTCGCGTAGGCGGCGAGCCGCGGGTCGACGGCCCGGACGCCCTCGGCGAGCAGCGGATCGAGGTCCAGCACGACCACGGCGGGCTCGCGCTCGGCGAGGCCGAGCAGCCGGGCGTTGGCCGCCCGCCACACGGCCCCGAGCCGGGCCCGGGACCGGTGGTCGACCAGCTGGGCGGCGTACCGCCGCGGCAGCGGCAGGGTGTTGAGCACCAGTGTGCCGCGGCTGGCCGCGGTGAAGCCCGCGACCAGGCGCTCGACCAGATCGAGCTTCTCCTCGAGCACCCGCGCGACGTCGTCCGGCCCCCACGGCAGCCCGACCTCGTCGAACACGATCGCCGGGTCGAGCACCGCGAGGGTCAGGTCCGGCCCGTGCCGGTACAGGGCGCTCTCGGGATCGCTCAGCTCGAAGACCCAGGAGTCGAAGTCGCCGAGCCGGGGGACCGCCAGCAGGCCGTGCCGGGCCAGCTCCCCGGTGAGCGCCGGCACCAGCGGGGCGAGCGTGCCGTGCCCGGTGACGGCGATCCGGACGGTGGGCGTCGCCGGATGCGCGGCCAGCACGTCGGCCGGGTCGAGCCGGGCCAGCAGCCGGCCGGCGCGGGCCAGCTCCTCCTCGGCCGCCTCGGCCAACAGCCCGGCGAGCCGCGGGAACGCGCCGGCCAGCCCGCCCGCCCGCGCCAGCACGGTCAGCTCGTCGGCAGCCGCCCGCCTGGCGGGCGCGACGCGACCATCCGCCGTGGCCGTCACGGCGCCGCCGCCTTCTCCAGCGCGAACGCGGAGCGGATCCACTTGCTCGACTCGATCGCCACCGCCACCGCCCGCTCGCCGGAAGCGAGCCGTGGCAGCAGCCGCTCAAGCTGGAAGAACGGCAGCGCGTTGCCGGTGTTGGCGGTGTCGGGCACCACGGTGACCTCCGCCGCCCCCTCGACCGCCAGCTGCTCGACGATCTTCGCGGTCATCCGCCCGGACAACTGCGGCGGCAGCAGGTAGTCGATCTCGGAGCGCTTCCAGCCGACGTCGTCGAGCAGCTCGTCGAGCACCTGCTCGGCCAGCCCCGGGACGAGCTGCTCGATGGCCTTGTAGTCCTCGGTGACGCCGGAGCGCAGGCGGTCCCGGTCGGCGATGCCGAACCACTCGACGACGTGCCCGGACGGCCGGCCCAGACCGCCGAGGCGCACCCGCACCTCCCGCAGCACCACCGCACCGGGGGTGGCGTCACCGACGCCCAGCACGGCCGCGCCGACGCCGTCCCCGAACATCGCGGCGCTGACAAGCTCGCCCTGCGGCACCGAGCGCGGGTCGGCCGTGAGGTCCCACTGCTTGGCCGACACGTCACCGCCGAGCACCAGCGCCGTCCGGTGCCGGCCGCCCAGCAGCAGCTGACGGGCCAGGTCGAGCGCCTGCAGCGCCCCCGAGCAGCCGGACTGGAGCTGGAAGCTCGGGATGTCGTCGATGCCGAGCCGGTCGGCGATGACGTTCACCGTGGCGGGCATCAGCTGGTCGGGGGAGGACGTGGCGAGCACGAGCAGGTCGACGTCGCCCGCCGCGACCCCCGCCGCGGCCAGCGCCCGCTGCCCCGCCAGCGTGCCGAGGTCGGCCAGCCACCCGTCGACCTCGCCCGTGTTGAGGTCGACGGAGAGGTGCCGGGTGCGCGTGCCGAGGAACGTCTCGACCCACTGCTCCCACACGTCGCCGAGCCCGAAGCGCCGCGCGAGCGCGGCGTTGTCGATCGCGGGCCCGGGCAGCGCGGTGCCGACCGAGCGCAGCTGAACCTCCTGGCCGGTCATCGGGTCAGACCTCGGGGAAGAACACGAACCGCACGTCGACGTACAGCTTCGGGTTGAGCACACGCGCCTCGCGGACACCCAGCAGGCCCTCGTACCGGCCGCCGGTACCGACGATCGGGAACCGCAGCAGGACGGAGGACTGCGCCGCGGTCACGTCGAGCGGCCCCTCGTAGGTGGCCGTGCCGTCGGGCAGCGTGATGTCCTCGACGTACCAGCTGAAAAGGTGCCCGTCGGACGGACGCTGGTACACGCCCTCGGCGCGCCCGAACACCTCACCGATCTTCTTGTCGTCCGCGTCGATGAGATCGTCCTGGTAGGTGCCGTAGTCGCCGACCTTCGGTGCGCCGAGGACCCCGTCGCCAAGCTTGAGCTCGGTGGTCACCTCGGTGAGGGGCCCGATGATGATGAGACCGCTGGGGTGCTGTGACATGGCCCCAGGATGGGAGGGGCCGCTAAAGGCGGGCTAAGCGCACGAGACCACAGCGATCGTGCCCAGGCGCAGCGCTTCACGCCCCTACTCGCCGAGGCGGCCCGGCCGTGCCGGCACCGACCCAGCGACAGATGGTTCGTCGATGAGACGTAGTGCGCCACGAGGCGCTTGGCCGTATCCCCAGAGCTCAGCTGGGAGGGACTCGGAGGGAGGTTCCTGGGTCTGATGGCTTACCCGAGGCCGAAAGGCCGAAGGGGACAACAGCATGCCAGGAAACCAGCGGCTGTGCCCAGGCGTATGGGGCGACGTGCTGGGGGACCCGCGTGATACGGCGAAGGCTGGATTGCTTGAATCCCAATCTCCAGATGATGCAACGTCCCGTCCGTCGGAAAGACGCCCGACGCCGATGCCGCGCCCTGCACCGGCTTCGTACGTTGGCCGGCGCAACCTCCGGGGTGCGGAGCGATGCCCAGCGAGGGTATTCAAGGAGATGAGTGGGCGTCGGCCGGTCGAGGTCACCACGGACAAAGCACCGGTCTACCCGCGGATCCTCTCCGAGCTCCTGCCCGAGGCATGCCACGTCGACGCCGCCAAGGAGAACAACCGGATCGAAACCGATCACGGCCGGTTGAAAGCCCGGCCCCGCCCCCTCAGAACGCAACAGTGCCGTCCGACGACCAGGCGCGAGATCGTGGCTGGTCACCCATCCCACAGGTTCTCGATCTCCCGTTGCTCGCGCTCCAGCTCGTCGATCACCCGTTGTGCCGCGTCGAGGTCCTCTGCTTCGACAGTGGCAGACCATATCGCCAGAAATCCCGGGACTACCTCTTCCCCGGTGGTCCACTCGATTTCGTACTCCGGCACGCCGTGATCCTACGGCCTGCCTGCAGTGTCGCTGCTGGTCAGGGAACCAGCGGGGCCCTCCGGGCCGTGGGACCTGTCAGCCGTGGACGGCCTGGATCCAGGGTGCAGCAACCGTTGTGCCGGTGCAGGTGCGTGTTCAGAGCGTACAGCGCACAGCAGGGCCGCTCCGGCCGTGATCAGGTGGGGAAGAGTGACCCTCCGGAGGTAGGGCGGTTCCCTTGAGCTGGGCGGTCAGCCAGTCGATGCCGGCGGGTGGGAACCGCAGGACGTGTGGGAGGTGTGGGCTCCCCGTTTCCTTCCAGGCCGGTGGGCAGTTCTCGACGAGACACTCGAAACGCGCGAACTCGATCGGGTGGGGGAAGGCGATGTAGGCCTCCGCCACCTCACCGGTTTTCGGGTCGAAGCCGCCCTGGCAGGAGTACCGGGTCTCGATCCGGTGGCGCCATAGCGTCCGGATCAGCTCGGCGATTCCGACATCCACCATCGCCACCCGCCCCCGAACCATGATCCCGACCTGCCGATGGTCTGACCGGAACACCCCTGCGGCCACCAGCAGGGGCGGAGTCGCGGCCATGTCCTCTGTCGCCGCACGGATCTTCCAGACAGCCCGCATCCCGCGCACGAGTGGAACGAACCCCCCGCCGCCCGCGCGGACAGCCCTCTTATCATCAGCCGATGCCTTCGTTGATGATCTGGGGGGGTGAGCGGGTGGGAGGCAGGAGGCGGGGCCGGGCTCGCGCGGGCGTTGGTCCTGTTATCGGATCTGCCGCTGAAGCGCCGTACCCACCGGTAGACAGTGACGGGCAGTGTTGTGTTCGGCGAACGCGGCGGCCAGCCGCAGCCTCGGGTCAATGTCGACGGCGAGCTCGTAGTGGCCGCGGCGGATGCTCTGGATCAGGGAGTGTCCGGCGCTGACGGTCTGGACCGAGCGGAGGCGTTTCAGGTCGCGCATCGGCCGTAGTCGGGCTTTGAGCCGGCCGTGATCGGCTTCGATTCGATTGTTCTCCCGAGCCGCGTCGACGTGGCAGGCCTCGGGCAGGAGCTCGTCGAGGAGCTGCGGGTAGACGGGTACCTTGTCGGTGGTGACCTCGACCGGCCGCCGGCCAGGGGACAGCGCCGCGGTGATGAACCGGCGGGCGGCGGCCTGATCGCGGTGGGTGCTGGGTCAGCGAGCCATTCCGATATCGCCGTCGCGTCTTTTCCAAGGGCTTTTCTTCTGGCTTGTCAGGTGCCAGTGGCGGCAGATTGAGCAGCGGTAGACACGTAGTTCCCCCGCATCGCGGGATCGGCGCAGTGCTGCGCCGACAGCGGATCCATAGCTGCGGTGCTGATGTTTTTTACTCGGGCAGAATTTTGTCACTGTGACGCCTCCATTCTCTCGATCTTTCCGTCGTGTCCGTCGCACCGGTTCCGACGTCGGAGTTCGCGGGATTCCGGTTTCTGTCGGAGGTGATCCTGCTGGCGGTCCGCTGGTATCTGCGGTTCACGCTGTCGTGCCGGGACGTCAAGGAGCTGCTCGCTGAAGGGGTTCTGTATTGATCACGTGACCGTGTACCGGTGGGTGCGGGGCTTCGCACCCTGCTCGTCGAGGCGGCCCTGCCCTGCCGGACTGTCCCGCGCGGCAGGGGGTTCCTCGACAAGACCTCCGTCAAGGTCGCCGGGGGCGAAGGCCACCATGGACAAGGCACCCATCTCATGCGGCTCCTCGACGAGCTGCTCCCCGAGGCCTCTACCCACAGCGGGGGCTGGTCGCCGCGGTTCTTCAGGCCGTCCGCCGCGACTGCCCGGGCTGCATCCTCCGCAATGCGACAGCCCCGCACACCCTGGTTTTTATGTGATTTTGATGGAGAGGATTCGTGCGTGGGAGGCGGGTGCGCCGTCCGAGGTGCCGCCTGCGATGCCGGGTGAGGTCAGTGCGTCGAGGACGTCGAGTCCTTGGACGATGTAGCCGAAGACGGTGTAGCTGCCAGCGAGTGCGGAGGTACCGGCGGGGGTCGGGTCGGCGTAGTTGATGAAGAACTGGCTGCCGTTACTGTCCGGCTGGCTGCTGTGGGCCATGGCGAGCACGCCGCGGTTGTAGTTCACGTCTGTGGTGTTCTCGTTCGCGTAGCCGAAGCCAGGACCACCGGTGCCGGTACCGGTTGGGTCGCCGCATTGGAGGACGGAGATGCCGGCGGCGGCGCCGCCGGTTTGGCGGTGGCACGGGGTGTCGGTGTAGTAGCCGGATGCTGCGAGGGAGCGCAGCGCGTTGACGGTGCAGGGTGCTTTCGCGCCGTCGAGGGTGGCTGTGATCGTGCCCTCGCTGGTGGCGATGACCATGGTGGCTGTCGCGGTGGAGACGCCTTCACCGGGCGGGAGCGACGCTGATCGTGATGCCTGCTCCCCGGTCGGGGTGTAGAGGCAGGTCGCCGTGCCCGTCTTTTGCGGGGGTGCGGTACCGCCGGAACTCGCGGTCGGGGTCTCATCGCTGGTGCTGGTCTCTGCCCGGCTGATGTCGCCGGTGGCGCCCGGAGCACCGGCGGTCGGTGAGAGGGCGGCCGCGTTCGCCGTTGTCCTGTCGTCGGTGTCGCCGCCACTGGTCGCGATCAGCGTGGCGATGCCCCCGACGAGGACCAGGACAACTACGACGGCGGCGACGACGGCCCGCTGGTTGCGGCGAGGCCCACCACCAGGCGGGCCTGGCGTTCGGTCTCCCGGTCTGCCCTGCGCGGGTGGTGTGCCGTAGGGGGCAGCAGGTGTGTGCTGGACATCTAGTCCTGGCAGCGAGGTCGCTGTCCATGGGGTCGCCCCAGCGGGCAGCGGCGGGTTGCCTGGCTGGATGCGTGTGTCGTCGCCGGGCGGCGGAGCCACCCGTTCAGTGATCGCTACGGGCTCGTGCGCGCCGGCGTGTAGATCGCTACTGGCGTGGCCCGTCGGATTCTGCCGGTCGCCGGGACTCAGACGATCTAGGGGCCGTGAGGTGGTGCCGGCGGCAGCCGAGCGCACTGTCTGCTCAAGTTCCGGATCCACGGCGGAACGGCTGAGCCAGTCGGTGCCGAGCGAGAACGCGGCGGCACCCGCGAGGTCCACGGCCAGCGCCTGGGCATCTTGGTAGCGGTCGCCTGGATCTTTCGCTACGGCGCGGGCCACGACCTCGGCGATAGCCCGCGGTATCCCCAGTGGTTCCAGGGGTTGCGGATCTTCGTCGAGGTGGGCGCCGCGCAGGGACTCCAGCGTCGAGGGCTGATGAGCGAACGGATGCCGGCCGGTGAGGAGCTCATGGAGGATCATGCCCAGGGCGTAGATATCAGTGGCGGGGCGCAGCGTGCCCAGGTTCCACTGCTCGGGGGCCATGTACTGCGGTGTCCCGATGACCCTGCTGGCAGCGACCGCCGTGCCGTCCAGCGCCTTGGCGATACCGAAGTCGGTCATCTTCAGCTTCGCGTCCGCGGTGAACAGCATGTTCTGCGGCTTCACGTCGCGATGGAGCACGCCTCGGCGATGCGCGGCACCGAGACCACCAGCCGCCGCCAACCCGACTGCGCACACCGTCTCGACACTCGGGCGGGTGACCGCCGCAGGACCGGGCCCCGGCGCGGCCACCGTGCGCATCCGAGCGCGCAGGTTCCCACCGGGAAGCACCTCCATGATGATCAGCCCGAGGCCACTGTGTTCCCGGTAGTCATAGACACGCACAACATGCGGATGGTCGAGCTCGGCGAGCGTGCGCGCCTCCGCTGCGAATGCCGCGACGTCGGCGCCACCGAACCCGGCAAGGATTTTGACGGCGACGTCGCGGTGCAGATGCCGGTGTCGTGCAGCCACGACCAACCCGAACGCACCGCGCCCGAGCTCGGCGCCCATCTCGTAGTCAGGAAGCGCTGCTTCCAGCACAGCCCGGTCAAGTATCAAAACGAACCTCGATCACCAGACGCCCCCCGCGCCAAGAACCCGATGGCCACCAGGTGGCCTGGGTTCCGTGCCGACCAGTGAGTCGCCGTCCCAGGGCTCGTACCCCGCTGCTCGACGAGCGACTCGCCGTGATCATCCCATCGTAGTGGGACCCTCAACGTATCGGGGCATGGCATGTCAACGCCGCAATCCGGACCTTCCCGAACCAGTCAGGACCGGCGCATTCCAGCCAAGCGGATGCAGGCGGATGCAGGCGGGTGCGGGTCGTCTACTTGTGGGCGAGGGCGCTGTTGCTTCCGGTCAGGACAGGACCTTCGTGCTGCGGGTCGGACATGCCCGCGTATGACGGTGGAGAGGGGCCGTCGGCATGCTTCGGATCGTGATCGTCCAGCGACTCGCCGGAGTGGCGGTCCGTGGATGTATTGAAGCGCTGAACGGCCCTGTACCGCCTGCCTGGACCGGGGATGTGCCTGACCGCCGAGCAGATCGGACAGCTGATGACCGGCGGCACCTGGGGACGCCGCGTTCGTGGTCGGGCAACGAGAACCGCGCGCACGCACGGAGCGCCCTTTTCGATCGTGGCATGCTCGCCCGGTGGATCAGGCGAAGGTCGCGGTGTCCAGACGCGGGACGGCGGCGAGCAGCGCGCGGGTGTAGTCGTGCGCGGGTGCGCGCAGCACCTGTTCGACGTCGCCCTGTTCCACCAGCTCGCCGTCCCGCATTACCAGGACCCGGTCACAGGCGTGGTAGATGACGCCCAGGTCGTGCGAGATGAACAGCATCGCCACACCGAGGGTGTCCTGGACGTCGGCGAACACGTCGAGGATCTGCGCCTGGATGGAGACGTCCAGCGCGGACACCGGCTCGTCGCAGACCAGCACCTCCGGCTCGGGCGCCAGCGCCCGGGCGATGGCGACCCGCTGCCGCTGGCCTCCGGAGAGCTGGGTGGCGCGGCGCGGGAGCACCTCGGCGCCGAGCCCGACGAGGCCGAGCAGCTCGACGATCCGGTCCCGTCGGCGCGCTGCCGCGCGGCGGCCCGGCGCACTCAGCGCCTCCCCGACGATCCGTTCGACGGTGTAACGCGGGTCGAAGGAACCGAGCGGGTCCTGCGGGACGAGCTGGATGCGGTGCCGGTCCGGCCGCCGGGCCGCCTCGGGCAGCCGTGACCAGGGTCTTCCGTGCAGCCGCACCGCCCCGTCGTCCGGCTCCAGCAGCCCCAGGACGATCTCCGCCGTGGTGCTCTTGCCGGAGCCGGACTCGCCGAGCAGCCCGACCGTCTCGCCAGCCCGCAGCTCGAAGGAGACGCCGCGGACGGCCGGCCGGCGCGAGCCGTCCGGCCCGCGAAAGCTCTTCCAGACCGTGTCGACCTCGATCACCACGTCGTCGGCGCGCCGCACCCGGCCGCGCGCCGGGCCTGCCTGCGGAGCCGGCCACGGCTCGTCCGTCCGCCAGCACCAGGCGCGATGCGCGACCGCGACCGCGACCGCGGCGGCGGTGTCCCGCGGACCCGCCTTGTCGGGCCGGGACCCGACCTCGGCCTCGACCGCCACCGGCTCCGGCTCCGCTGACCGGCAGCGTGCCTGGACCAGCGGGCAGCGGGCGGCGTAGCGGCACCCGGCCGCGTCCGGCGCGGTGACGGCCGGCCCCGTTGCCGCGTCCCGGCGGATCGCCAGCCGGGTGCCGCGGGCGTGCGCGGACGGGATGGCGGCGAGCAGCTCGCGGGTGTAGGGATGACGCGGCGAGCGCAACAGGTCCTCGACGCTGCCTTCCTCGACGAGCGCACCCGCGTACATCACCGCGACCCGGTCCGCCAGCCGGCTGACGACGGCGAGGTCGTGACTGATCAGCAGGAGGGCCTCCCCGTCCGCCTTGCGGGCCGCGAGCAGGTCGAGGATCTGCGCCTGCACGGACACGTCCAGCGCGGTGGTCGGCTCGTCCGCGACCAGCACGGAGGGCTGCCCGGCGAGGGCCGACGCGATCAGCGCCCGCTGGCGCAGCCCGCCGGACAGCTCGTACGGGCGCTGCCGAGCGCGTACCGCGGGCTCCGGCACCCGGGCTTCGGCCAGCAGCTCCACCGCCCGGGCGGCCCGCGCGGCCCGGGGAACCAGGCGGTGGTTGCCCAGGGTCTCGGCGATCTCGGCGCCGACCGTACGGACCGGGTCGAGGGAGGACAGAGCATCCTGGAGCACCAGCCCGACCCGCCGGCCGCGGATCCGCCGCCAGTCGCGTTCGCGCAGGTCACGCAGGTCCTGGCCGGCGAGTTCGAGCCGGCCCGCCGACACCGACCCACCGGCGCCCACCAGGCCGACCAGCGCGCGGGCGGTGACGCTCTTGCCCGAGCCCGACTCGCCGACGATCGCCAGGCATTCGCCGGGCGACAGCGTGAAGCTCACCCCGCGGACAGCCGCGAGCGGCCCCCCTCGGGTGGCGAACGTGACCCGCAGATCCTCCACGGT
This sequence comes from Parafrankia sp. FMc2, assembly GCF_041008525.1. NCBI lineage: Bacteria > Bacillati > Actinomycetota > Actinomycetes > Frankiales > Frankiaceae > Parafrankia > Parafrankia sp. FMc2. The sequence continues at coordinate 29,146 of NZ_JBFLUG010000054.1, forward strand.
GATCAGCGGCCCCGCGCCGGCCGTGGGCTGTACGCGGCCGGCCGAGGGCTGTGCGCCATCGGCCGTGGGCAGCGCCCGACCGGCCGTGGGCAGCGGGCTCGCCGTGGCGGTCCGTTCAGAACGTGCCACCGGGATGTCTCCCCTCGAAGCGCCGCTGCAGATCACGGCCGACGATGTTGATGGCGATCACGGTCACGGTGATCGCGAGCCCGGGGAAGACCGCCATCGCCCAGGAGATGGTCAGGAAGTCCTTGCCCTGGGCGAGCATCGAGCCCCACTCGGCGGTGGGCACCCGCGGGCCGAGCCCGAGGAAGCTCAGCGACGAACCCGCGATGACGGCCGCGCCGACGCTCAGCAGCGCCAGGACCAGCAGCGGCGCGAACGCGTTGGGCAGCACATGGCGCAGGTGGACGCGGGCGCGCCCGGCGCCGAACGTCACCGCGGTGCGCACATAACCGGCCTGGCGGATCACCAGCGCCTCGCCCCGCACCAGCCGTGCGAACCCGGGCGCGCTGGACAGGCCGATGGCGATGGCCGCGTTGGTGCTGCTCGGGCCCAGGACGGCCACGACGAGCAGCGACAGCAGCAGCCCGGGGAACGACAGCAGGACGTCGGTGATCTGCATCAGGATCTCGTCGACCAGCCGGCCGCAGGCGGCGGCCAGCATCCCGACCAGGCAGCCGAGGAGCAACGCGATGGCGGTCGCGCCGACACCGATGAACAGCGACACCCGGGCCCCGTGCACCACCCGGCTGTAGACGTCCCGGCCGAGCTGGTCGGTGCCGAACCAGTGCGCGCCGCTCGGCCCGAGCAGGGCGTCCACCGGCTCGACCGCGTTCGGGTCGGCCCGGGCGAGCAGGCCCGGCCAGATCGCGGCGAGGCCCACCAGGGCCACCAGGAGGGCGCTGATCGCCACGCCGGGCCCGATCCTCCTCAACGGATGACCTCCTTCATCGGATGACCTCCTTCATCCGCGGGTCGATGACCCGGTAGAGCAGGTCCACGGCGATGTTGAGCAGCGTGAAGATCGTCGCCGCCACCACCGCGACACCCGTGACGAGCGGAAGGTCGCGCCCGGCGATGGCCGTCGCGGTGATCCGCCCGAGCCCCTCCCGACTGAAGATCGTCTCGACCAGCACGGCTCCGCCGAGCAGCGTGCCGACGATCCAGCCGGCGAGCGTCACCATCGGGATCAGCGCGTGCCGCAGGGCGTGCCGCAGCCGCACCGCCGTCTCGCCGGTGCCCCGCGCGCGTGCACTGAGGACGAACGGCTGTTCCAGCGCCCGCTCCAGGCCCTCCCGCATGACCTGCGCGAAGACGCCGATCAGGCCGAGGGCCAGGGTGACGGCGGGGAGCACGATCCCCTCCAGACTGTCACCGCCCGCCACCGGGAACAGCTGCAGCCGGAACGAGAACGCCGTCAGCAGCAGCACACCGACCCAGAAACCCGGCGTCGAGATCATCACCAGCTCGGCCGCGGACGACAGCCGCCGCCATCCGGACCGGCGGCCGGCCGTGGCGACGGCGAGCGCCGCCGCCGCCACGAACGCGAGCCCGAACGCGGCCAGCGCGAGCTGGACCGTCGGCCACAGCTGGCTTCCGATCACCTCCGCCACCGGCCGGTGCAACTGGTAGGACCGGCCGAGATCACCGCGCAGCAGCTGACCGAGGAACCTGCCGTACCGGACGGGCAGCGGCCGGTCGTACCCGAGTTCGTGGCGGGTCTGCTGGTAGACCTCCGGGCTGGGCGCCGCGCCGCCCATCATCACGTGCACCGGATCGCCGGGCACGATCTGCAGGGCGCCGAAGGCCACCGTCGCCGCTCCGACGACGACCAGGACCGACAGCGCCAGCCGGCGGGCCAGCCACCGCGCGGTGGGCGTCACCGCGTGGGGTCCAGCCAGGTGTCGAAGAACGCCAGGTTCGACGACTGCTCGAAGCGCAGGCCGTGCACCCGGTCCGACGCGCCGACCAGGTTCGCCCCGACGGTGAGGGGCACCGCCAGTGCGTTGTCGATGATGTACTGCTGGGCCTCGGCCCAGTTCCTCGTCCGCACGGCCGTGTCCGTGGTCGTCGACGCCTCGTTCAGCAGCCGGTCGAGCGTGGGGTCGTTCAGCCCGAACAGGTTGCCGCCGCCCTTGGTGATCCCCTGGTCGGAGGCGAACGCGAAGCGCAGGATGTCGCCGTCCGGCCGCTGGTAGCTGCCGCCCCAGACGTCCAGGTCGGCGGCGAAGATGTGCTGGCTGAAGGTACCGACGTCCTCGCTGACGTACTGCAGGTCGATGCCGACCTTCCTGGCGTCCGCCTGCACGCCCTGCGCCACCACGCCGCGGCTGTCGCGGTCCAGCTGCGCACCGGTCCGCCAGACGACGGTCAGCCGCTTCCCGTCCTTCGTGCGGAAGCCGTCACCGTCCCGCTCCCTCCAGCCGGCCTCGTCGAGCAGCCGGTTCGCCAGCGCCTGGTCGACCTTCCAGGTGCCCTCCAGCGACCTGTCGTAGCCGATGGTGGTCGGGCTCAGCAGGCTCCAGGCACGCCGGTACTCGCCGAAGTACACGGAGGTGACCAGCTCGTCGAGGTTCACCGCCCGCAGCAGCGCCCGGCGGACCCGCACGTCCGACAGCGGCTCGCGGGTGGGGTTGAGGAGCAGCGAGAAGGCCAGGCCGGGCGAGTCCGCGCGCAGGTACTGCAGCGAGTTGTTGGCCTTCAGCGTGCGGATGTTCGCCGCCGGCGCGTTGTTGACGACCTGGACCTGGCCGGAGGTCAGCGCACCGAACCGGGCCGTGTCGTCGGAGATGAACTGGAAGGTGATCCCGTCCAGGTAGGCCGGGCCGTCGTGGCTCGCGGCGTCCGGCGCCCACTGGTAGGCGGTGTTCTTCGCCAGCACCAGGTCACGGTTCTTCGTCCAGCTCACGAACGTGAAGGCACCGGAGCCGACCGGCCTGGTGCACAGCTCCTCCGCGGAGCGCCGCAGCGAGTCCGGCGACTGGATGCCGAGCGACGGCGTTCCGACGCTCTGCAGGAACGTCGCGTCCGGCCGCTCGAGCACCACCTCGGCCGTCCGCGGGTCGATCACCCGGGTCTCCTGGTAGGCGCTCAGCAGCGCACCGGCGTACAGCGACTTCGTCGCCGGGTCGACCGCGTGGTCGAAGGTCGCCTTCACCGCGGTGGCGTCGAACACCGACCCGTCGTGGAACCGCACGCCGTCACGCAGCGAGAACCGGTAGGTCCTCCCGTCCGGGGAGACCGTCCAGCTGGTCGCCAGCCACGGCTTCGTCTCGCCCGTCGCGGTCTGCGAGACCAGCGAGTCGAAGATGTTCCGGTTGATGACGCCGGTGACCGTGCTCGGGTCGTAGCCCGGGTCGAGGCAGCCCGGCTCCTGAATGGTCGCGTAGGTGAGCTTCCCGCCCGCGACCGGCGTGGCGTCGGTCGCCGGCGTGCCGGCGGCGTTGTCCGCGCCGCCGCACGCGGCGGCCGTGACGCCCGCCAGCGCCAGAACGGCGACGAGGCCGGTCGTTCGCCGGACGGCCCGCGTGCGCCGCCCACCCCCCTGAAACCTGGTGTTCATGACTTCCCTATCAGTCGGTGTGGCGGTGCCGGCGGGTGGTGCGGTGCCTCGCCGCGCTGGCGGGGCGGCCATGGCGCGCTCGCGCCGGTCCGGGTCCGGGTCCGGAACCGAACCTGGACCTGGACCTGGCGAACCGGCCGCATCGGCACCGAGCCGCGCGGGTACGTGTGAGCCGGGTGGGCCCGGTGCCGGGTGGGCCCGGTGGTGCCGCGGGCCAAGGTTCGCAGACCGCGCGGCTGCTCCACATCAGAAGAACTACGTACCTGTGACGAGACGTCGGCCGGCACGCACCACAGCCGGCGGACGCCGTTCTCGTTGGGGCCGCCGTCGGTAGGGGCGGCCTCGGTACTGCCACAGGCGTTGGTGCACCGGGACGACGAGCGTGCCGATGTGCTGCGGGAGTGGGGCGCCGACGTCGTCGTGGGCGACCCGACGCGCCCGACCGACGTGGCCGGCGCGCTCGACGGCTGCCGCCGGATGCTCTTCAGCATGAGTGTGTCACCGGACTACCTCGAGGCCGCGGCCACCGTCGCGACAGTCACCCGGGCGGCCGGAACCCTCGAGGCGCTGGTCGCCATGTCGCAGATGACGGTGTCCCAGATGACCGCGGTCAGCACCGAGGAGTCGCACCAGCAGCGGCTGCACTGGCTCGCCGAGCAGGTGCTCGACTGGTCCGGGCTGCCGGTGCGGCACCTGCGTCCCACCGTGTTCCTCGACAACCCGCTGTTCACCACGCTGGCCGCGCGGTCGATCGCCGCCGACGCGACCATCCGGCTCCCGTTCGGCCGTGGTCGGACGTCGCCGATCGCCGCCGCGGACGTCGCCTGGGTCGCCACCGAGCTTCTCGCGGATCCGGGGGACCACCGCGAGCACGTGTACGAGCTGACGGGCCCGCGCTCGCAGGACATGGACGGGGTGGCCGAGGAGTTCGTGTCCGGGCTGCCCGGGCTGCTGCCTGCCGCGACCGACCGGTTGCGGAGCGCCTGAGGGTGGAGCGCCCGGGGGTGGGGAGATGGTGCCGTCAGGCGACCGGGACGAAGGTTCGGAAGGATGCGGCGACGCCGCCGAGGGTTACCGGGCGCTGCTCGGCGGCGACCTCGTGCGGCTGGCCGAGGCCGACCTGGCTGACCTCGGCGAGCCGCTCGTACTGCTTCTCGTCGAGGTGGACGTCCAGCGCGCCGAGGTAGTCCTCCAGCTGCGCGACGGTGCGTGGGCCGATCACCGGAACCAGCGCGGTCGACGTCCGGTCGGCGTGGGCGCGCAGCCAGGCGGTCGCGACCTGCCCGGGTGACGCACCGAGCTCGGCGGCGGTCTCGAGTACCGCGTCGAGGACGGCGGTCTTGTGGGCGCTGTCCTCGGTGTGGATGACCCGGCCGAGGTCGGTGAGCCGGCCCGCGCTGCTGGTGCGGTACTTGCCGGTGAGCAGGCCGCCGCCGAGCGGGGACCACAGCGCGGCACCCAGTCCCAGCGCCTCCGTCATCGGCAGGATCTCGCGGTCGGCGGTGCGCTCCACCAGGCTGTACTCGAACTGGACGGCGGTGACGGGTGCGAGCCCGCGCAGCTCGGCGAGGGTCGCGGCCCGGGCGGTGCGCCAGGCCGGGAAGTTCGACAGCCCGAAGTAGAGGATCTTGCCGGCGCGGACCAGGTCGTCCAGGCCGTGGACGATCTCCTCGACCGGTGTGACGGCGTCGGGGAAGTGCACCCAGAGCAGGTCGATGTAGTCGGTGCCGAGCCGGGTGAGGCTACCCTCGACCGCGCGGGTGAGCGGGCGACGTCCGTTGCCGGTGTCGAGGACACCGCTGTCGGGCGTCAGGCCGAGGCCGTACTTGGTGGCGAGGGTGAACCGGGAGCGCCGGCCGGCGAGCAGCCGGCCGAGGATCTCCTCGGACTCGCCGAACTGGTAGCTCTCCGCCGTGTCGAGGAAGGTGCCGCCGGCGTCGGCGAACCGGTCGAGGATCCGGGCGGCCTCCTCGGGCTCCGCGCCCGTGCCCCACCGGGTGCCGAAGTTCGCGGCGCCGAGCGCCAGCTCACTGACCCGCAGACCGGTGGTGCGGCCGAAGGTGGTATGCCTCATCTGAGTCTCCCGACGAGTGGACCGCGCGCCGCGATGGCACGTCGCGTCGCCCACAAGTAGAACGATCGGTTTACGTATGGCTACCCGGCGACCGTAGCAAGGCCTGGACGGAAGTACAACGATCGGTCTACGTTGGCGCCATGTCACGCGACCTGACCGCGCCCGACCGGCAGCCCGTGACGTCCGGGCCGCCGGCACCGCGGGCGGCACCAGAGCCGGCGCCGCCGGGCCAGGAACCGGCATCTCCGCTGGTGCCGCCACCAGCACCGCCACCTGCGAGGCGCGGCGGGCGGGGCGCCCGGGAACGGATCCTGCGCACCGCCGAACGGCTCTTCTACACCGAGGGCATCAACGCCACCGGCATGGAACGGCTCACCGAAGCCGCCGAGGTCTCCAGGCGGACTTTCTACCAGCACTTTCCCAGCAAGAACGCGCTGGTCGAGGAGTACCTGCGCCGCCTCGACGCCGACCTCGTGCCGCACGAACGCGTCCTGCGGCGCGACGACCTCGCCCCCCGCGACCGGCTGCTCGCCCTGTTCACCGCAGACCCCACCCGCGACGGCGACGGTGGCGGCCAGGACGCGGACGGTGATCCCGACGGGGGGCTGGAAAAGGGGACGGGCAGCGTCGGCGCACGGCCGCAGCGGGCCCGGGTACGCGGCTGCCCGTTCCACAACGCCGCGGTGGAGACCGCTGGCACACTGCCCGCCGTCGAGCGGACGGTGATCAGGCACAAGGAGGCGTTCACCGACCTGCTGACCGACACCGCCCAGGCTGCCGGCGCCGTCGACCCGCCCGTGCTCGCACGTCAGCTGGCAGTGCTGTTCGAGGGCGCGACGGCCCTGGCCACCTCCCTGAACGACCTCGCCCCGATCGCCGACGCCCGGGCGGCGGCCACCATCCTCATCGACGCAGCCTGTCACCGGCGTCCCGCGGGGCGCCGTCGAACGCCGTGAAGATCGTGGCGTAGCGGCCGCCGCGGGCCAGCAGCTCGTCGTGGGTGCCGACCTCGGCCACGCCGCCGTCGTCGACGACGACAACCCGGTCCGCGCCGCGCACGGTCGACGTCCGGTGGGCGACGACGAGCACGGTCCGACCGGCGGTCGCCGCGGCGACCGCGGCCTCCACGACTTTCTCCGTCCCCGGGTCGAGGCCGGATGTCGCCTCGTCGAGGACGACGACGTCCGCGTCGAGCAGGCACACCCGTGCCAGTGCGACGAGCTGCCGCTCGCCCGCCGAGAGCAGGGAGCCGCCCTCGCCGACCTGGGTGGCGAGGCCGTCGGGCAGGGCGGCCAGCCAGTCGCCGGCGCCGACCGCCGCGACGGCCCCGGTGAGCTCGCCGTCGGTGGCGGCGGGGCGCACGGCGCGCGGGTTGTGCGCGAGGGTGCCGGCGGTGGGGTCGAACAGACGCGCCATCAGCTTGGCGAGCGTGGACTTGCCGGCCCCGGTCGGCCCGACCAGCGCCACCCGCTCGCCGGGCGCGAGCGCCAGGTGCACAGCACGCAGGACGTCGGGCTGGTCGTCGCCGTAGCGGAAACCGACGCCGTCAGCGTGCAGGGGACCGACGTCCGGCAGCTCCCGGGTGCCTTCCGGCAGGTCCACCGGCTCGTCGAGCAGCGCGTAGATCTTGCGCAGTGCGGCAGCCGCCGACTCCAGCACGGTGACCAGGAAGCTCAGCGACTGCACCGGTTCGAAGGCGAGCAGCAGGTAGAGCACGAAGGCGCTGAGCGTGCCCACCGTCACCGCGTCGCGGGCGGCGAGGCTGCCGCCGGCGGCCAGCACCGCAGCGATGCTGCCGACGGTCGCGAACTCCATCGCGGTGAGATAGACGGACTGGATGCGGACCGCCGTGATGTTCGCGTCCAGCTGCCGGCGACTGCGCGCCACCAGGGCGTCGGCGGCGCCCGCCTCCCGGCCGAAGGCGCGCACGACGCGCAGGCCGGCGAGCTGCTCGGTCAGCGCGCTCACCGTGTCCGAGACCCGGTCCCGCACGGTGGCGAACGCCGCGCGGGAGGTGCGGCGAAACCACACGGTCGCGGCGAACAGCCCCAGCGCCGGCAGCAGGCAGACCAGCGCGAGCTCCCACGACAGTGCGACGAGCACCGCGGCCAGGAACACGAGCGTCAGCACCGCCTGGGCGAAGGGCACGACACCGAGCTGGACGGCGTCCTGCAGGGCGTCGACGTCGGCGGTCAGCCGGGACACCAGCACCCCGGCCGGAGTGCGGTCGAAGTAGCGCACCGACATCGCCATGATGTGGTCGACGGCGCGGCCCCGCAGCTCCCGCACGAACCATTCGCCGATCCGGCCCACCAGCTCGAGCTGCAGCCGCGCGAGCACGAGGCCGGCGACAGCCACACCGAGGTAGAGGGCACCGGCCCGCGTGATGACGCCGGTGTCGGGCCTGTCACCCACCAGCCCCTCGTCGACGGCGTAGCGCAGGATCCACGGGCCGGCCAGCGCCGCCGCCGTGGTCGTCACCAGCAGCAGCGCAGCCAGCGCGACGGCCGGCCAGCGCGGCCGCAGCACCACCAGCGTCCGTCCCAGCAGCCCGTCGTGGCGCGGCGGCCGGGCCGTCCGTCGCGTCGCCCCGGTCGCGGCGGTCTCCGGGGTCTGCCCGGTCTGCCCGGTCTGCCGGGTCTGCCGGGTCTGCCGGGTCGCGGAGGCCGCGCCGACTGCGGTGAGGCCGTGTCCTGCTCCGTTCTGGGCCTGGGAACGAGACCGCGCGGGCCGCCGGCAGCCGCTCCGCCGGGACGCGACATCACGGCACCGCCGGTACGGCGCTGTCCACGGGCACGCCGAGGCCCGGCACATCCTGACGGGACACACCGGCGGGCTGGGTGGCCAGCACCTGCCGGTAGTGCGGCGAGCGAGCGAGAAGATCATCGTGGGTGCCGGTGGCGACGACCCGGCCGTCGTCGAGCAGCACGACGCGGTCGGCGAGACCGATGACGGCGGGCCGGTGCGCGGGCCAGCGACAGCCGCTGGCGCTGGCCGCCGGACAGCCGAGGCCGCGCTCACCGACCGGTGCGTCGTAGCCGCCGGGACGTCCGTCCACCACGTCCTGCGCGCCGGCCAGCCGGACCGCCGCCCGCAGCTGTTCCTCGCCGGCCGCCGGCGCGCCGAACCGAAGGTTGTCGCGGACCGTCCCGCTGAACAGGAACGCATCCTCGAAGCCGACCACCAGCCGGGCCCGCAGCTCGGGCAGCGGCCATTCCCGGACGTCGCGGCCGCCGACGAGGATCCGATCGCCACCGACGTCGTAGAACCGGGGAACCAGCGCGCCGAGAGTGCTCTTGCCGCTGCCGGTCGCACCCACCACGGCGACGCATTCGCCGGCCCGCACCACCAGGTCGAGCCCGCGCAGGACGTCCCGGCCACGGGCGTAGCCGAAGGTGACCGCTTCGAACCGCACCTCAAGGCCGCCGCCGGGCCCGCGGGCGGCGAGGCCGGCGGGCCGCGCCGCCGGCTCTCGCGCCGCCGTCGGCTCCTCCAGCGACGTCGGCTCCTCCAGCGACGTCGGCTCCGCCGGTGAGGTGGGTGGCGTGGGGGGCGTCAGGGGCGTGGGCGACGTGGCCTCCTGCGGCTCGTCGAGGACCGTGGCGATGAGGCCCGCCGAGACCACGGCGCGCTTCAGCTGGGACGCGGTCATGCCGGCGATCCGGAGCGGGCTGACGATCATCAGGCCGAAATAGCTGAACTGGACGAGCTCGCCGACGGCCAGCGCCCCGCCGGCGACCCGCAGGCCACCGATCCACAGCACGCCGATCAGCCCGAACGCCGGCAGCAGTTCGATCAGCGGCAGGTACGCGGCCCGCACCGAGTTCAGCCGCACCGCCGCCCTCTGCACCTGACCGGCCTGGTCGTGGACGCGGCGCCGGGTGTCGTCCTCGGTGCCGAGACCCTTCGCGGTGCGGATCCCCGAGATCGACTCCTCGACGGCGCTCGCCAGCCCGCCGAGCTCGGACTGCAGATCCAGCGCGCGCGGCCCCAGCGCCCGGGTGAACCGGACGGCGATCGCGAACACCGCGACGGCTGGCGCCAGGGCGACCACCGCCAGCACCGCGTCGATCCAGGCGAGCAGGACCGCGGCGCCGATCAGCATCACCAGGTTCGAGACCATGATCGCAACGTTGATCACGGCTGCTGGGCCTGCTGCAGGTCGGTCGTGGCCCGGGCGACCAGCACTCCGCTGGGATGGCGGTCGTGGAACGCCGCCGGCAGCCGTATCACCCGGGCCAGCAGCCGGTCCCGCAGATCCGCCTCCACGACGAAGGCAAGGCGCTGTCCGTAGTAACGGCGCAGCCCGGCGAACCCGTCGCCGACCACCGCCAGACCGGCGAACAGCGCGACCCCGAGCCACAGCTGGCCCGAGCCACCGCCGAGGACGCCGGCGTCGACCGTGTGCGCGACGAGCAGCGGCGCGGCCAGCTTCGTGCCCGTCCAGAGCAGGCCGGCACCGATCCCGGCGGCCATCAGCCGCCGTCGGCGGCCCACCGCTGCTGTGATCAACGCCAGTCCCGGGCCGCCCCTCACCCGCCAGCGGTGCGGGACAGCGTGGCGGCCAGAGCTGCCGGGACCGGCGCGATGTCGTCACGCCTGGCAGCCTCACCGCGGTCACGCCGGGCGACCTCCTCGCGCACCAGCGGGATGAGGTGGCGGCCGTAGTCGATCGCGTCGTCGTAGGGGTCGTAGCCGCGGATCAGCAGGGTCGTGACGCCGATGTCGACGTAGTCGAGCAGTGCCGCGGCGACCGTCTCCGGCGTGCCGACCAGCGCCGTGGAGTTCCCGCCGCCGCCGATCGCCGCGGCCAGCGGCGTCCACAGCGCGCGGTCGTGCAGCTCACCACTGGCCGCGGCGGCGAGCAGCCGCTGTGAGCCGACGTTCTGCGGCGCGCCGGCGGTGCCGGTGAAGCCACGGAACTCCTTGAAGTACTCGGCGGCGCGGCCCACGTTCTCCGTGGTCGACGCCAGGATGCGATGCGCCCGCTCCCAGGCCTCCTCCTCGGTCGCGCCGAGGATGGGGCGGAACGACACGCTGATGCGCGGCGGTGTGGTGCGCCCGGCGGCGGCCGCGGCGGCGTTGACGGCCGCGATCTGCTGCGCGGTCTCGGCCAGCGGCTCACCCCAGAGGGCGAACACGTCCGCGTGCTTCCCGCCGACCCGGTAGGCGGCCTCGGAGGAGCCGCCGAAGTAGATCGGCAGGTGCGGCTGCTGCACCGGCAGCACTCCGGAGACGTGGTCGTCGAGCTGGTAGTACCGGCCGTGGTGGGAGAACGGCTCGGTCGCGGTCCACGTCCGTCGCACCACGTCCAGGTACTCGTCGGTGCGGTCGTAACGCTCGTCCTTGTCGAGGTAGTCGCCGTCGCGCCGCTGCTCGGTGTCACTGCCGCCGGTGATGATGTGGATCGCCACCCGGCCGGCCGAGAAGTGGTCGAGGGTGGAGAAGTACCGTGCCGTGACGGTGGGGAACACGACCCCGGGCCGGTGCGCGACCAGATAGCCGAGCCGCTCGGTGTGCGCCGCCGCATACGCGGCGACCTGCAGGTTGTCGACCGACCCGCTGCTGTATCCGATGAGGACGCGGTCGAAGCCGGCGTCCTCGTGCGCGACGGCGAACCGGCGGGTGAACTCGCGGTCCACGACCGGGCCGGCGGTGAACTGGCTTGCCTCGGAACCGGGGCGGGTGGCGATCAGACCGATGAACTCGACCGGCATGGCGGTACCTCTCTCCACGCTGGTGACCTGGCGGCGACGTGGCTGTGTGGCGACGTGGCGGCCCGGCGGCGCGGCGGCATGGCGATCAACGGCATGGCGACGGGGACGAAGGGGGAGCCGTGGGGCGGCGCCCGCCTACATCCCGATAAGTCGATGGGAAAAGTGAACTTAAGGCTGCAGGCTCGCTGACCTGGACACTTTTGTCAACACGCGGACAATCGGTCACGGACTCGACGCGCAGCGGCAGGCGCTCCGGCACTACCTACCGGTTCCGCGGTGCCACCAGGTCCGCGGTGATCTCGCCGACCTGCCGGGCTCCGACCAGCGCCATCGCCCGCCGAAGCTCCCCTGTCACCGTCTCCAGCAGCTGGTGGACGCCGTCCGCGCCGCCCGCCGCGAGCGCCCACAGGGTCGGACGTCCGAGCAGCACCGCCCGGGCGCCGAGGGCGAGCGCCGCCAGGGTGTGCACGCCCCCGCGGATCCCGCCGTCGACATAGGTCTCGGCGCCGGTGCCCGCCAGGGCGTGGGCGACCTCGGGTAGGGCGACGGCGGTGGGGACGGCGGCGTCCAGCTGACGGCCGCCGTGATTGCTGACGACAACTGCGCCCGCCCCCGCCCGCACGGCGGCCACCGCGTCATCCGCCCGCAGGATCCCCTTGACGACGACAGGAAGACCACTGATCTCCCGCAGCCACCCGATGTCGTCGAATGTGACGTTGGTGGCCGCGGCGATGTCCTCGGGTGCGATGTCGGTCAGCAGGCGTCCGCCGTACCAGGGCGCGTCGGCACCCGGCCAGGGGTACGGGCGGTCACCGAGGATCGGGGTGTCGACGGTGAGCACCAGCGCGCCGGCGGCGGCGTCCACAGCTCGTGCCACAAGCTCGCGGGTGACGGCCCGATCGCGCAGGAGGTACACCTGCGCCCACCAGGCGGGGCTGGTGTCGCGCACCTCGGCGTAGGGCGTGGCGGTCAGGCAGGAGACGCAGATCAGCGACCCCGCCTTCGCCGTGCCCCGGGCGGTGGCGATCACCCCGCCGGACGTTATGTCGCCGGGCGCCGCGCCGCCGGTGTCGATCACGTGTTGGGCGGCGGTCGGGGCGACCAGTACCGGGGTGTCGACGGGGGTTCCGAGGACGGTGGTGGCGGTGCTGACCTCGGTGACGTCGCGCAGCACCCGTGGGCGCAGCCGTAGGGCGGCCCAGCTCGGGGTCGCCTCGTCGAGTGCGTGGTCGGCGCCGGCGCCCTGCCGGAAGTAGTCGTACACGTCCCGGGGCAGCCGTGCGGCGGCCCGCTGCTCGAGTTCGTCAACCCAGGTCACCGGCCAATTATTCACTTCTCTACCGAGTTTGTGGAGAGCATGTGGTTCGGGTGCCACCGCAACCGAGAACCGTGGGTCGAGCTTCTGGCATGACCGAGATCGGTGAGTGTCCGGTATCTGTCGCCGCGTCCTTGTGGTGGACCCGGACGCTGTCCGATAGATCATCTATGTTGGGGTCGAGCACGGAACGGCCGTAGTCCGGATCTGCCTGCCGGGGGTTCTGCGATGTCGTCTGAGGAAAACGCGGCCGTGATCGCGGCGGTCACCCAGGGGGTCGGGTGGCGGTTACGGCGGAAGGTCGGAAAGGTCGAGGCCGCCTTCCGTACGGACCTGCGCACGGAGAAGGACCTCCGGCAGGCGGCCACTCTGTATGGCGAGGTGGTGCGGGCCGCCGTGGAGGCACGGCCGGCGCTGGCGCTCTGCCTGTTCCGGTGTTTCGACACCCGTCTCCCCGCGGAAAGCTACCCGCTCGCGTTCCGCCCCGATGACGAGGGCTGGCTGCGTCGGCTGGCAGACCAGGAGGACCAGGATGCGCTGCGGCTCGTGATGGGGCTGTCGGCGCGGCTCAGCCTGCACGCCCCGCTGGTCGCCGCACGTGACCGGCTGGCGGGCCTGCTCGGCCGGCACGAAGACGCCGGAAAGCTGGTCGGGCAGCTGCTGGCCTGGCAGGACATGCGGCTGCTGGACGTCCGGGTACTGGAGACGGTTGTCCGGGACCACCTCCGGCATTCCTCGCTGGAGCAGAACGCGGCCGCCTGGTCGGACCTGTTCGCGCACCTCCCCGTCGCGTTGCTCCCCGACATCTTCGAGGTCAGGCTCTTCCTGGACCGGGGCGCCGACGCGGTACGGCTGGCTGACACGCCAGCCCGTCAGCAGACGGCGCTGGAATGCTGCCTGCGGTCAGGACAGCTCGGCGAGGTCATCGCCGGTCTGGAGCTGGCGGAACAGGTCGCCTCCACGCTGGCCCCGGTGCTGCACGGTCGTGCCGGCGAGCTGCTGTTCGATGCGGGCCGGTACGCCGAGGCGCTGCCTCACCACCAGGCGGCCGGGCATGCGGGCCGGGCGAGTGAATGCCACGAGCGGCTCGGCGACATCGGCGCGGCACTGGCGGCCTGTCCTGCCGGCGAGCCCGACCGTCTGATCCGGCTGGCGGGGCTGCGCCTGCCGCAGATCGACGAACTGGTCGAGCGACGGGACCTCGATGAGGCCCTGCGGCAGGTGGACGAGCTTGTCCACCACCTGGACCGGGCACGCGTGTCGACCGCCGGCCTCACCGCCTGCCGGGAGGAGATCAGCCGCCAGCGGGCCGCCATCATGGCCACCGGTCGCCGGCACTTCGCCGATCGGGTACGGGAGGCGGCGGCAGCCGACCGGTCCGCGGCCTTCCAGAGCTGGAGCCGCTTCGAGGAGGCGGCTGGTGCGTGGACGGAGGCGGCCGGGCGGGCCGAGGACGCCGGCGACCGGTACCGGGCCCACCGCCTCTACTGCCGGGCCGGTCAGTTCGGGCAGGCCGACCGGGTGATCGAGGACGAGCGTTCACCGGAAGCCCTCGCCACCCGGGCCGCATCCCTCGAAACCGGTGGGGATCTGGTGGCCGCTGCCCGGCTCTTCGAGGAGGCGGGGCGGTTCGAGGAGGCCACCGGGCTGTTCATCGCGGCAGGTGACTTCACGGCCGCCGCCGGCTGCCTCGTCCGGTGGCGGGGCGACGAGGCTCTCGAGGATCCGCGGCTGATCGACTGCCTGCGCCGCACGGGCGACATCGAGCAGCTCGTCCGCCGCTGCCTGCAGGCAGCCGAAGCCGACGGCGCCTCCGAAGCCGCCGACGTCACGGGACGGGGCAGGCCAGCCGGATCGTCGGCGGCGGCCGGCACACCTGCGAGGTCCGCCGGCCTGGGCACCGACGAACTGCGCCGGCTCCGGGCCGACGCGCTGGTGCCCTCCTATCTGCTGCCCGAGGTGGACGCCGTGCTGGCAGCCGCGGACCGGACGGCCCGGCGTCCGTTCGAAGCACGCGCGGCCCAGTGGGTGGCTACCGCTCGAGGCGAGACCGACCAGCGCTTCGCCGGCATCTGGGGCTTCGACCTGGGGACCACCACCTGCACCGCAGCCATCTACGACCGGCGGACCGAGCAGGTCGTCCTGTGCCGGGCCCAAGGCGAGACGCAGTTCCCGTCGACGCTGAGCCTCGACAGCGCCGGCAACGAGCTGGTCGGACTCCGCGGCGAGGAGATCCTCGGCGGCAGAATCCGCGGCCACATCAGTGGATCGAAGCGGCGGATGGGAACCCGGCAGACCTACCGGATCCGGGACCGTTCCTACCGGCCGGAGGAGGTCGCGGCCCGCCTGATCCGGCACGCCCGGGGGCTGGTCGAAGGCCACCTGGCCGACCAGGTGAGGGAACGCGTCGGCGAGCTGGCTCGCGCTGCTCTCGGTGAGGTCCGCGACGAATGGCTGACCTGGGCGGAACGAAACCACGACCTGCGGATCACCCGGGAACAGGTTGTCGTCACCATTCCCGCCTACTTCCGCAACAACCAGAAACGTGCGACGCGGGACGCCTGCCGGATCGCCGGGGTGCAGGCCGTCCGGCTCATTCACGAACCGACGGCGGCCTGCATGAGCGTGGCCCGGCAACGGCGCCTCACCGGCGGGGTGGTCGTGGTGGACCTCGGCGCCGGCACCCTCGACGTCAGCCTTGTGGAGGTCAACGAGGATCTGTACGAGGTGCACCGGGTACTCGGCGACAACAACTACGGCGGAAACGAGCTGGACGAGGCTGTTACCGAGGCGCTGAGCGTGCGGCTGCGCGGGGACGGCATACCTGTCGAGCCGAAAAGCACCGCGCGCCGGCGGCTTGCTGTCGCCGCCGAACACCTCAAGGTCTGCCTGTCGTCGCAGGATCATGCCGAGTACTGGCTGCCGGGCCTCGTGGACAACCGGGACGTCCGCGTGGACCTCGACCGGGACAGCCTCGCTGCCGTTCTTGACAAACCGCTGAGCCGGCTGCGCGATATCTGCCGCACGTTCAGAAGCACACTGGTGGACGACCCGAAGATCAGTGCACGGCCGGACCATCTGGTGCTGATCGGCGGCCCGATGCTCTCCCCCCAGGTACGGGGCATGGTGGCGGAGGCCTTCGGCCTGAAACCGACGGTCGTGGCCGACCCGCGCACCGCCGTGGCCTCCGGCGCGGCCATCCAGGGCGCGGTTCTCGCCGGAGTCCTCAGGGAACAGGTTCTCCTCGACGTCACCCCGCTCCCACTGGGTATCCGGGCGATGGAAAAGGACCAGGCGACCTTCTCGGTCGTCATCGACCCCAACACCCGTATTCCCGTGGAGCGGAAGGAGACCTATTCCACGTACAGCGACAACCAGACCGCGATCAATGTCGAGATCTTCAACGGAGACCTCGACGCGTCGGCGCGAATCGGGCAGTTCCGCCTGAGCGACATCACTCCGCTGCCGCGGGGCGTGCCGCAGATCGAGGTGACCTTTGCGATCGACGCGAACTGCCTGCTCACAGTCACCGCCCACGACCTGGGAACCGGGCGGAGACAGTCGATCCAGGTCGACGACGCCACCCTGTTGTCACCCGCCGAGCTGGACACGATGGCCCGGCGCCGCGAGGAGCAGGAGGAACGCATCCACCGGCAGACCATGGTTGCGGAGCTGCGTAACCAGCTGCACGAGCTGGTGATCGAGGCGGAGCAGGACGACGCCGTGGCCCTGCTGGCCGAGTTCCGGGATCGGCTCGCCACGTTCCGGCCGACCAGCGAGGCACGCGACCCGCAGACCGAGACGCTGCTCGCCGAGATGTTCAACCCGATCAGTCGGATGGAACTCGAGCGCGAGCTGGCGGAAACCGCCGAGACGCTCAGAGACCTGGTGGTGAACGCGAAGGATCACCTGGGGCAGGAGACGGCCGCCAGCGCCGTCGATCCGGCCCCGCTGCAACACCTGACGTCCAGACTCGAGCGTGAGCTGGATCGCCTACGTCCCCTGCTCGGCCGGCTCACCCAGTACAACGCGGCCCTCGTGCGATTCGCGGTGACGGCCGTCGACCCGCTGCGGCTGTTCCGGGAACGTCACGCCGCCGGCGATCATGCGCACGCCCTGGCAGTGCTCGGCGCCGGGACCCCCGACCAGCCCGAAGACGTCGAGCGGCTCCTGCAGTGCCTCGCGGCGGTCGGCGACACCTCCCGTTACCGGCAGCTTCTCGCCGACAGCGCGGACCGGTTGCCGGTCCGGCCCGCCAGGCCGCTCGGCCCGGGCAGCTCGCTGGAGGCGGAGTCGTTCCACCGCGAGATCGGGCTGGCGCAGGTGGCGGTGGCCGGCACCCACGCCGGTAAAATCCAGGTTCTGGGTGGCGGTTTCCTGATCTCCGCGTGGCTTGCCGTCACCAGCAGGCACTGGCTTGTCGACCATGCCGGCGGCCGCCCCGAGGATCTCGACCCGACTCGCGTCACCATCGTCTCTGCCGCGGGGACCCATCGCGTCGAGGATGTTCTTCTACCCGACGCGCCGCACTGCGACGTCGCACTGCTCCGACTCGCGGAAGCAGCGCAGGTGCCCCCGCTCCGCCTCGGCTACCCGAACCTCGCCCATATCGGCGACCAGATCGCCGCCGTGACGGCCGCTGCCGGTGGCGAGGCCCGGACCGTGTCGCGCGGCATCATCGAACGGTTCGAGACCTTCCCCGAACAGCGGCTCCGGGTAGTTCGCACCAGTCTCGCCGTGCCGTCCACGGACAGTGGCAACCCGCTCTTCAACGACCTCGGGGAGGTCATCGGCGTTCTCACGATCGGCGGCATGCCGACCGCCACCGGGGCGGCCACCGCGACCGGTGAGGCCGCCCCCGGGGTCTTCGCCCTTTCCGTCGAGATCCTCGACCCGCTGCTGGAACGTGCCGGCTTCAGCCGGCTCACGGCCGGGACCGGTGCCAGTGGGACCTCCGGGACCCCCGCGACCGATACCTGATCCGACGCGCGGGCATCACGAAGGCTCCAGGAAGGCCCTACCAGAAACTGATGGCTGATGATCTTCCGCAGCCGCCCGATGTCGTCGAACGTGACGTTGGTGGCCGCGGCGATGCCCTCGGGCGCGATGTCGGTCAGCAGGCGTCCGCCGTACCAGGACGCGTCGACACCCGGCCAGGGGTACGGGCGATCACCGAGGATCGGGGTGTCGACGGCGCTTCCGAGGACGATGGTGGCGGTGCTGACCTCGGTGACGTCGCGCAGCACCCGTGGGCGCAGCCGTATGGCGGTCAGGCCGGGGTCGCCTCGTCGAGTGCGTGGTCGGCGCCGGCGCCCTGCCGGAAGTAGTCGTACACGTCCCGGGGCAGCCGCGCGGCGGCCCGCTGCTCCCTGACCGGTCGGGTGGCCACCTGGCACGGGAGACCGGTGCGCCTGCCCCGGGACCGGCCTGCCTCCGATCCCCCGCGGGACGAGTCGTACGCGGCTACGATGAATAGATACAATCGCGCGGACAAGCGGGGGTACCGGTGCCGCCGAGTGAATTCGAGACTGGTCGGGCCTACAAGTACGCCTACTACATCTTCCTCGATGCCTCCGGTTATTCGACCATCGTGGCGTTTAATCCCCAGGACCGCGCGGGCGAGGCGTTCAATCTTTTTCGTGAGCGGGCGATCAGCCGTGTTCGCCGGGTTGCGGTGAGCCACCGCTGTCAGCGGTCCGAGCTCTGGCAGTGGCGTGGTGACGGCGGCTTCTTCGTGATTCACGACGACGACGAGAGTGTCGCCCGGGACGTGGCGATGGAGGCCGCCGAGACATTTCTCCGGCTTGACCTGCCCTATCTGCGGGACGAGTTCCGGCAGATGGGGATTTCCGGCGACCTGCATATGCGTATGGCGATCCATCGGGGTGTCTTCCACTACCTGGGCGACCACCACGAGCGTTCGGTCCATTCTGCGGACGTGAATTTCGGCGCGCATCTGGAGGAGGCTGCGCCGCGCGACTGCCTGGTCGTGTCGGCGGACGCGTTCCAGGTGGCCGGGCCGCACGCGGAAAGCCTGACCCTCGTAGGCCTGCATGAGGGGCGCAAGGTGTACGTCCGGGCGCCCTCTGGCCCGCCCGCGGCGGCGCGGAGAGCCTGGCGCGCCCTGCACGGCCCGCCGGGCTGGCAGGCGGTGCACGCGTTTCCGGAGCGGCCGAGCCAGGAGATCAAGGCAGGTCTCGTCGACTCGGCCTCGCAGCGGATTCTCGACGTCGGCACCGCACTGAACACCTGCTCGCGATACCTGACCACGACAGAGCGACCGGACTGGTATCGAGCGGCGGTGTTGGATTTCCTGCACCGCGGGGGCGGCTATGACTGCGTTCTGCTCAACCCGAAGTCACGCGCGGCAGAGGAGCTCACCGCCCAGTGGGAGGAGGATATTCCGATGAAGATCAGTCGTGCGCTCGATCGGTTCGCCGAATTCAAGAGTCGGTATGGAGCTGCTGCCTCCGGTTTCCGCGTCCATCAAACGGACTCGTTCGGTGGGCTGCACGCACTCGCGCTTGATCCGGAGACGGACGAAGGTATGATCATGTATTCTCCATATGTAGGGCTCACGTTGCCGGCCGCAGGCCGGACCGCCCGTGCGGACACGCCGCACTATCTGGTCTCCGATGCGGCCAGCGTGCTGTACGGCAAAGTTCGGGATCTGGTGATGGCATGTGCCGCACCCAGCACGATCCAGCGCCTGCTGTAGGCCTCCGAGGTCGAGGCCCAGACACCTTTCACCCTGTTCGCCGCCGCGCGCCAGACGTCCTTTGATGCCGGTTCGGCTGGTCCCCGCCGGATCAGGTGACCTCGGCCGGACGAGAGGCGTCGACACAGCGGATGATCTCGACCGCGAGCAGGAGCAGCGCGCCGATCTCGACGAGTGACAGGGTCAGAAGCGGCCAGGGTATCCGTGGCGAGAGCGCCCAGAAGACTCCCAGACCACCCACGCCGGACCCGCAGAAAAGCAGGACATCCACGATGACCTGGGTGATCTTGCGTCGTGTACGGTCGGCGTCGCGACGGTGCTCGGACTCCCAGCGCAGCAGCTCGTGCCCGGCGGCGGCACTCAGCCGCGGTGACAGCTCATGTCGGATGTACTCGCCGATGGCGGACACCTTCTGGTCGTTGACCAGGTAGGTCCACCCCAACACCAGGCAGGCCGGCGGGAGGAGCAGCAACAGTGGAAACCGAGGCGTACCGCCGCCGAACGCGATCGCGATAACTCCGCCACTGGCGGCGAGCGTTGCGTAGACCAGATTGTCCCGGACGTTGATGCGGCCGAGCTGCTCGTCCTTGAGGCGCTCGTACTCGAGCAGGTCGACATCTCTGCCTGTGGGCCGCGCCTGCGACTCCATCAGCCCTCCTCCTGGGACATCCCGTCGCGGTCGCCTCGACACCGTGCATTCAGGCGTCGACCGTTCAGGCGCTGACCATAGCCTCGGTGCCGGGCACGGCAGCCCGGAATTCGACGGGATCGAGCCAGGTCATGCGGTCGACATTGTGACGTTGACGCAACGGCGTTGGAAGATGCACCGGATGCGGATCGGGTATCCGCGGGGTGACGTGCCCGAACGGCTCGGCTGGCCGTTGGCGCCGCGTTTGCTGCTTGTCCAAGAAAGGTCAGAGAGTAGACTGCGTGCCGTCGTGCCTGGCCCGCGGGGATGGCTGGGTGGGATGGCCTCGTCGACGGATCCCCACAGCCGGGATGGTTGGGTGGATGGCTGGGGAACCGATGGGTGAGGCCAGCGAGAGGAAGCCAACGTTTCGTGCCTGTTGGATGGCCGCACGAGCAGTCCGGCGGTCGGAACGGGGCCGCGAGGTGCTGCGGTTCGTTCGACCATGGCTCTTCTCTCTGCTGGTGGGGAAGAGGATGTGGCTGTCTCTACGCCTCTCCGCGGCGGCGTACTCAGGCTGTCTGCTCTGGTTCGGTGTTGGCACGTTCGCGATCGTCGAAGGTCCGTTGGTCACTCATGGGGCCGGTTCGCCGGGCTGGCGAGCTCGCGTGGTCCGGCTGGCTCTCCGAAACTGGGAACTCGTCGTTTTCACGACGATTCCGTTGATCGCGACCATGCTTGCCTATGTGTGTGCTCTGGCGTACCATGCGGGTGTCCAGCCGAGTTGGCTGTTCGGCTATTCTGCTTTGTTTATCTGCGTGGCGATCATGTGCTGGGCCCTGATGCACATGATCATGCATATTCCGATCGCGTTTATCACCTTTCTTGGGATTCTCGAGCACAAACTTGAGGTCGTGGAGAGCCGGGCGATTGACCTGTACCGCCAGGAGAACTGGACGCTTCTCCTGCTGCACGTCGAGGACCCGCTCGATGTGCCCCAGGTTCTCGGGGCCGCGCGTCGGAAGATCGCCGATACCGAGCTGTTCCTGTGCGTTGAGCGGGGCATCACGACCACCGCTGCCCGGGCTGCGGCCGCCGGCATCGAGGAGGTCGCCCGATTGGACGGTGACCTGAAGGGCATCCTGGTGCTGCGCGCGCGGGGTCACGCAACTCCGCTCAGGAAGCCTCTGCAGCAGATGCAGGGAACGGTGCAGGTGCTGTTGTTGATGGCGCTTCCGATACTGGCGTTCGCGTGGCCGCTTGCCTCCGTCGAACGGGATGCCTGCAACCCGGATAAATGCGAAGGGCGCCCGGAGTCGTACCTCGAGGCAGTGCTATGGCTGGCCTACCGCACGGTTTTTCAGAAACCGGACGGAATCGACGTCGGTACGTCGCATGGTCATTTCATGTCCATAGCCTTTCCGATACAGGGCCTGATCATGCTTTCGATAATCATCAAGGCGCTCTATGACTACTATAAATCCAGCAAGGGGCGGGCTCAACCCGTCAGTGCATCAACCGCTCTGCGACAGTAGCAGCTGATTGAGCCTTTCGGCGGGCGTGTCCCAGTTCAACGTCTGCCGCGGGCGACGGTTCAGCAGGTCAGCGACACGGTCGAGTTCCGCCTGTGTGTGCTCCGACAGGTCGGTACCTTTGGGGAAGTACTGACGGAGCAATCCATTGGTGTTCTCGTTGCTCCCACGCTGCCACGGGGAATGCGGATCGCAGAAGTAGACAGGAATACCAGTCGTGACGGTGAACCGAGCATGCTCGGCCATCTCGGTACCCTGGTCCCAGGTAATCGACCGGA
>NZ_JBFLUG010000055.1:0-50763 GCF_041008525.1 Parafrankia sp. FMc2
TTGTTTCAACCACAAGACTGCATACGCTATCCGCTCTGGCCTCGTTGGCTCGGACATGTGCATAAGAGACAGCCGCCACCCCGTCCGCCGCCACCCCGTCCGCCGCGCCGCCGCCACCGTCCGGTAAGGCGTCACCTGTCGGGTCATCCCGCCCGGCGTCATCGACACCCGGCACCACCGGCGGACCGGCGCCCTCCGGCGCGTCGAGCGCTCGCACTCCTGGGGCACCCGGCGCGCCGACCCGCCCGGCGGCCCCCGTCCGTCCGGCTTCACCGACACCGGGAAGGCCCGGGGCCGCGGCGCGGGCGCAACCGGCCGCTCCTGCCGCCCCCGCCGCTCCTGGGCGGGCGTCCACGGCCACTCCGTCGCCGGCCTCCGGCGCACCCGCCTCGCCGGCCGCGGGAACCGGAGGGTCCGCGGGGCCGACGCCGCCGGCCGCGCCCCGGCCCGCATCCGGCCCGGCGGCCCGCAGCGGCCCGCCCCGAGGCGGGCCCGGCACCGCGACGACGGGCACCGGGGACAAGGCCGGCGTGACATCACCGCCAGCCGCGAGCACCCGTGGCGCGGCCAGGGCCGAGCCGGAGCAGACGGCCGGCGCGGGGAGACCGGACGCCGCCACCGCCAAGCCGGGGAGCAGCACTGGGCAGCCGGGAGGCGGCAGTAGGCCGGGCGGTCAGGCGGCCTCCCCGGGCACGGTGCGGCCGGGGTCCACCGCGAAGCCGGATGGTCCGGCCAGGCCGGCGTCACGCGGCGAACCGGCGCCTGCCGCCCCCGCTGCCAAGGCGCCGGGCGCAACGCCACTGCGGCCCGCCGGCCCGTCGGATGCCTCCGCCCGGCGGGACCCGTCACCGTGGCCCTCACCGCTGCGACCGCAGCAGGGGCAGGCGCCCGCGCCGGCCGGTGGATCCGCGGCGCCGCCGGCATTCCCCCCGCGGCCGGGTTCCTCGTCCGCCGGGGGGCAGCCCGCCGGGACCGCCGGTCGGTCCGGCGAGCGCGGCGACACCCAGCGGCCGCCAACGCTGTTCAACCCGCGCGGCGCCGCCTCCGCTCCACCCCAGTCCTCCCGGCCCGAGCAGTCCGGACAGCCGGCACCGTCCGCCCGTCCTGGCGGCCCGGCCAATCCTGGCGGTCCGGCCCGTCCTGGCGGCCCGGCCAACCCTGGCGGCCCGGCCAGTCCCGGCAGCGCCGCGGGCTCACCCGCGCCACGGCCGGGCCGGCCGCCGGCCGCCGATCGGGCGACCTGGTTCGAGCGGACCGCCGACGGTGCCCCCGGACCTGGCGCCAGCAAGGGGACGGACGCCGTCACTGGCAACCCTCCGGCCGTCTCCCGCACCCCGGCGAGCCCGTTGGCGCCGCTCGCTCCCTACACGCCGCTCCCGCCGCTCCCGCCCTACAGGCCGGCCGCGGCGCCGGGTACGGGCAGGGAAACCGGCCAGCCTGGCCCGTCCGCACCGGCGGCGCCGGTGCCTCCCGCTCGTCCACCAGCACAGAGTCGAAGTGCGCCTCGGCCGGACGGTCCGCCGCGCGGCGTGCCGCCGGAGCCGTTCACACCGTCGGAGTCGTTCACACCCCCCGAGCCGTTCACACCGTCCGCCGCAGTGGACCCGCCGACCATGCAGGTGGACCTGCGCCGGGCTGCGGCCCGCCGGGCACCAGCCGCCGTGTCGCCGGCCGGCGACGACGGTGCGCTCCCGTTGCCCGAGCAGAGCAGCCATCGCCCGTTCGTCACCGGCACCAGAGGCGAAGGTGGCGCCAAGGGTCCAGGTGGCGCCACGGGCCCGGGCGGCGCCAGGGGTCCGGGCGGCAACACGACCGCGGGAGGCAACGCAGGCGGCCCGACCGCGGGCGGCGGAGGTGGAGCCGCGACGGACGCGCCACCGACCACGGGGGTGCCGCGGCCGGCGGCCGGCAGGGAGGGCGAGAGGATCGCCCGCCCGCACCCGCACCCGGAGCCGTCCCCGGCCCCTGAGGAGGCCGCCCCGCAGCCCGCCTCGGCGGAACCGGCACAGCTGCCAGCTGCAGAGCTGGATCCGATACCGGCGCAGGGACCGGGCCCAGCCCTGCCCCCGGGACCGGGAGCGGCTCCCGATGCGGGCCCGGCCGCCGGGCCGCGGCAGCGTCGGCGTGACGCCGCCCTGCTGGCGCTGTCGGGAGGCGCAGCCGTGATCGCCGCCTTCCTGCCGTGGAGCACTCTGACCAGCGGCGACGAGACCCGTACGTTCAACGGTCTGACGGTGGGCGACGGGCGGTTGACGCTCGTGGCCGGTCTGGTCCTGCTCGCCGCCGGCCTGGCCGGGCTGCGCGGCTCGGCCGGCGGCGCTGCCCGGTGGCCGGGAGGTGGGGTACTGGCCGGGGGTACGGCGACCAGGCTGTCCGCCGTCCTGCTGGTCGTGCTGTCGGGTTTCGACCTGGCGTTCGGTCCACCGCCGCTGTCGTCCTTCCGTGCCATCTCGGCGGACGTCTTCGACCTCCGGCCCGAGGTGGGGGTCATGGTCACCCTGGCGGCCGGTGTCGTGGCGCTCTACGCGGCGAGCCAGGGCGGCCGCGGCGGGCGGGCGCGGCGCCACTGACGACCCGGTGGTCCGGCGCCGCCCGGACCACCTGCGCCTGGTCCGTGCGGGCGGTGAGCGGCATGCGGTCGGTGTCGGCGCGTGGTACGACCGTCACGGGACGTCCGAGGGACGGGGTTGGCTGGAGCCGGCGGCCCCCGGGATGCGGTGGCGGGAGGAACGGGTGGGGGAGCAGCGGAGCCCGTGGGCCCGGCCGGTCGGCGGGGAGGACGCCGCGCCGGTTGGTCCGGCCGGGAACACGGGTGACCTGAGCGCCTGGCGGGCAGCTGCCGCCGCCACCGCCGATCCCCGCTGGGCCCGGTCGCCGAGGGCGGCCGAGCACACCGGTGGCGCGTCACCGTGGGCCGCGGACGGGTCAGCCGACGGCGGCTGGGGCCGGGGACGGCACCAGCCCTGGGATCCCTGGGACGATCCGGGCGACGGGCCCGGCCCGGCCGCCGACGGGCAGCCCGGTTCCGGCCCGGTGGAGGTCGCGGTGGGCCCGCCCGCCGGGGACCAGCCGGGCGCGCAGACTCCGGCCCGCGGCGTGCGCCGGAGTCTGGCGGTGCTCGTCCCCCCGCTGGTCGTCCTGGCCGGCGGCGCGGCCGTCATCGGCTCGACGATGACGTGGGCCACGGTCCGCGCCTACGGCCTGATGGAGTTCGCCGTCCGGGGGACGGATCCGGACCAGCACGGCCATCTGACCATGGTCCTCGGCCTGCTCGCGATGGTGGCCGGCCTGCTGCTGGCCGGCCGGCGGGTCGACTGGGGGCGGATGCTCGCCGTGGTGGCGGGCCTGATGCTCGTTCTGACGGCGGTGGTGGATCTGGCCCGCCTGCACCGCGACGGCCTGCTGATCGGGTCGGGCCTCGATGCCACGACGGACATCGGCCCCGGACTGTGGGTCATCGGGGTCAGCGGCGCCGTCCTTCTCCTGGTGGGTGTCCTGGTGCGCTTCACCGCCCTGGTGGGGCCCGGGGCCCCGCCGAGCGGGCCCAGGCGGCGTTCCGGGGGAGGTCTCGGTATCCGCGGTGGCACCGAGGCAGAGGTGAATACGGCGGCGCCCTGGCGGGGACCCGGATAACGGGCCCGAGAACGGGAACGGAAAGCACCGGGGACGGAATGGCCGGGGCAACCGCCTTGAAGACCACAGCCGCGAGATGTCCGAGTAGTTACCCCTGCGGGTTCGCCCTTACCGGGATGACCCCCGAACAGGGGACCGCTGGTGGCTGTATCTGGGTCATGACGTACGGAGATGCACCGTGCAGACTGTGCTCATGGCACGCGGGTGACGGGGGATCGGGCGTTCGGACCGGGGGGATACCGGGCGGCCGATGACACTCGCGGGCCCCGGGCGCGCACTCTGTCGGGCACAGGGGGAGCGCGAGGCATGCGCCGGACGCGGGGATCCGGCGTGCGCCAGGTGGTGGGTACCGGCTGCCCGAGCTGGTACCCACCACGAAACCTGCCCGCCACGGTCCACCGGAGGCGGGCACACCGGCGAGCCGGGCCTCGTCCGGGTTCGAACCAAGGGGGGCGGCTGGCCAGACCACCCGATCAGCGGGTCGTGGGATCAGTCGAGGAGTCCGTCCTCGACCGCCCGCCGGTAAAGATCGATCTTGGTGTCGGCTTCCCGCCCGGCCCTGCGGTACTTCATCCGGACCCGCTCGATGTACTGCTTCGCGGTCTCCGGCGAGACCTCCATCTTCCGGGCGACGGTCTTGAGAGGCATGCCGGTGGCGTAGAGGCGCAGCGCCTCCATCTCCTGCGGCGAGAGCTGCGGGCGGTCCGGTGCCTTGTCGGTGAGCAGAACGAAGGCCAGGTGGGGGGAGACCCAGCCGTTGCCCGCGCTGGCCGCCCGGATCGCCGTCCCCAGCTCGTCCACGTCGTCGGTCTTGGTGACGAAACCGCATGCTCCCGCGCGCATCGCGCCGCGGACGGCCTCCGGTTCGCCGAGCGCGCTGAAGACGATCACGGAGGATCCGACCTCGGTCAGGGCCTGGATGTTGCCGGGTGCCTCCGATCCGTCGCCCAGATCGAGGTCGAGCAGGGTGACCTGGGCCTTCCGGCCCGGCCCGGCCAGCAGCGCGCGGATCGATGTGGCGGTCGCGACGAGCTCGATGCCGTCCAGGCCCGCGAGGACGTCGGCGAGCCCGCGCAGCACGATGGGGTGATCGTCGACCGCGGCGACCGAAATGATCGTTGTCACCGGCTCGTGGACTCCCGCTTTGCCGCTCTGTCGGTCACGGCTCTCCACCGTTTCTGCCCGCTCCCGGGCATAGGTATGACGTGTCCGCCCCCACCGGAACGCCACCGGGCACGATGCCCGTAAGGGAGTTATTTCAGCAGATCCACACCGGCGGTCACCAAGAGGCACCGGACGGACGTCGATAATCCCTCCCTTTTGTAGGCCTTGGTAGTAATTTATGACTATTTTCTGGTGCTGCTTGGTTCCGGTAAAGGCGGAGATCGGAGTCCGTCCCGTGCGGACGGATCAGGTGGGCCGGGCACCCGGCCGCCCCCACCGGTCGAGTGCCTCCGCGAGCAGGTCGAACTCGCCCGGGGTGGCGTAGACGTGCGGGCTGACCCGCAGCACCGGCCCGGTCAGCTCCGGTGCCCGACCGGCCGGGATCGGGCTGGTCAGGATTCCCGCCTCCTGGTAGAGCGCCCGGGAGACGGCGAGCGGGTCGACGTCACCGGGCGGGCACAGCGTCACGATCCCGCAGGGTGAGTCCGGCTCCTCGCCCAGCCGCCAGCCGGCGACGCCGCCGACGGCCCGGCGGGCGAGACGGGCGAGCGCGGTGATCCGGGCCCGCACCGCTCCGGCGTCCTCGGCCGCCAGCTCCGACAGCGCGGTGGCGAGCCCCACCCGGCTCGCCACCGAGGCCTCCCCGACCGACAGCCGGGCCGGCCCCGCCAGCGGCCGGACGGCGGCCCCGCCCCGTCCTGCCGTCCCGCCGGCCGGCGGATGCAGCGTGACCGGGTGCGCCGAGTGGAGGCTGGGTGCTCCGACCCCCAGGCGATCGATGACGTCGGGGCGCACCGCGACGAAGCCCGCGCCGCGCGGGCCGCACAGCCATTTGCGCGCGGTGCCGACCCAGGCGGACGCCGCGATCCCGCCGACGTCGACCTGGCCGAGGGCCTGGGCGACGTCGAGAACCAGATCAACCCCGGCCGCCGCACACCGGGCCGCCACCTCGGCCGCTGGCTGCACGACCCCCCGCTGGCTGGGCACGTGGGGGAAGGCCGCCAGCGCCAGGTCCTCCAGGCCGACACCACGAGCCGGTGCGGGCGTCCCGCGGTGACTGCCGAGTGGCAGCATCCCCTCGCGGTCGAGACGGACGATATCGATGCGCCCCAGCCGGTCGACCGGGAACTCGACGAGGTCGAGTTCGCTCCGGGACGCCAGCAGAAGCAGGTTGGCGCCGTAGTCGCCGGGCACGATGCCGACCCGGGCCCCCACCGGCAGGGGCCAGGCGGCCAGCAGGGCCGCGAACCCGGCGGTGGCCGAGTACTGGAACACCACGTCGTCTCCGGTCAGCTCCGGCCCGATGAGGGCCGCGAGGCGGGAACGTGCGCCCGCGATGACGTCGGCGGCCTCCAGCTCGGCGACGTAGGCCCCGGCACGAGCCTCCCGCCGGAGATGGTCGGCCTGCGCGGCGACCGTCGCGACCGTCGGGCGGCCCGCCGCCGCGGCGTCCAGATGGACGACGCCGTCGTCGATCCGGGCGGCACGCCAGCGCCGGCCGATCTCCCCCCCCGGAACCGCGGGGCGGCCGCCGGGTGGCGGGCCGGCGTCACCAGCCGCGTCACTGCGCTCGCCCGTGCCGTGGTCCACCGGCTCAGTCTCGCAGCGGGGCAGGCGGGCGCAAAGCTGATTCCCCGCCGGCGGCGGCGCCGCCGGCCGGCCGGCCGCCGGGGCTCGCCGGGGCTCGCCGGGCGGACCGTCCTGGCAGGCTTGGCACATGGCTGTGTCTCCCAGCGCCGTTCCGGACCACGACGCGGCGGTGTTCCGAGGGCGGGTGGCGGGGCCCGCGAACCCGGCCGAGCGCGTCCGGCCGGCCCGGGTCGCGGTCGTCGGCGCGGGAGCCGTCGGCGCCTACGTGGCCGCCCGGGCCGGGCAGGCGGGCGCCCAGGTGGTGCTGTGCGTGCGCCGCGGCGCCTACGACCGGGTCCGGGTGGTCAGGGACGAGTCGGCGGGCGGAAGTTTCGAGACGCCGTTGCGGGTGATCACCGACCCGGCCCGGCTGGACGCCCCGCTCGACTGGGTCGTGATGGCCACCAAGGCCCACCAGACCCCCGCCGCGAGGGACTGGCTGCACGCCGCCCTCGCCGCCTCGGCGGAGGGGCTGGGCGTGGTCGTCGCGCAGAACGGGGTGCGCCAGGTCGAGCGGGTCAGCCCACCGGTGCCGCCCGACGCCGTCCTGCCGGCGGTGGTGTACATCAACGCCGAGCTGCCTGAGCCCGGTGTCGTACGCCACCTGGCGTACGGCGTGCTGCAGATCCCGGACAGCCCGCTCGGCGAGCGGTTCGCCCGGGTGCTGCCGCCCGGAGACGTCCGCCTCGTGGACGACTTCGTGACGGCCGCCTGGTCGAAGCTGTTGAGCAACAGCGCGGCCAACTCGGTGACCGCGCTCACCGGGCGAGGCCTGGAGGTGCTGGGCCGTGCGGACGTCGCCGAGCTGGCACTGGCCGTCATGCGCGAGACCGCCGCGGTCGGCCGCGCGGACGGTGCCCGACTACCCGCCGACGCCCCGGAGCGCACCCTGGAACGGCTGCGCCGCCAGCCGCCCGGCGCCGGCACGTCGATGCTGCGAGACCGCCTCGCCGGCCGGCCGCTGGAACACGAGGCACTGATCGGCACGGTGGTCCGTCTCGGGCAGCGGGCCGGGGTGCCGACGCCGGCCAGCGCGGCGCTGCTGCCGCTGCTGGCCGCCCTCAACGACGACCACGCCGGATGAGGCCCGAGACCGGAGGGCGGGACGAGGGGTGGGCGGTGCGGGTGGTGAGGGTGCGCGGTGCGGGTCAGGAGGCGCGTTCGGGCACCACGTCGGCCACGATGTGCTCGGCGATCGCCAGGGAGGCGGTGGCGCCCGGTGACGGGGCGTTGCGCACGTGGACGACCCGTCCGCGCACGGCGAGCACGAAGTCGTCGACGAGGCTGCCGTCCCGCGCGACAGCCTGGGCACGGACGCCGGCCGGCCCCCGCACCACGTCGGCGGCGCGCAGCTCCGGGACATAGCGCCGGGCCTCGGCGACGAACGCCCGCTTGCTGGCGGTGCGCAGCATCTCCTTGGCGCCGGTGCGCCAGTGTGTCTTCGCCATCGAGCGGAACCCCGGCCAGGCCAGGGTCTGCCGCAGGTCGCCGCGGTCGAGGGTGCCCACCGTGTACCCCTCCCGCGCGGTGGCGAGCACGGCGTTCGGTCCGACCAGGATCTCCCCGTCCACCCGCTTGGTGAGGTGGATGCCCAGGAACGGGTAGCGCGGGTCCGGCACGGGATAGATGAGGCCGCGGACCAGGCTGCGGCGCTCGGGCCGCAGCAGCCAGTAGTCACCGCGGAACGGGATGATCCGCGGGGAGCTGTCCTCCCCGGTGAGCGCGGCGACCTGGTCCGAGTGCAGGCCGGCGCACGAGATCAGCAGGTCGAACGGGCCGACGGACTCGGAGACCGAGTGCACCAGCCCGCCGTCCACCGATGACGTCCGGTGCGAGCCGTTGGGCCGGACCGCAGCCTGGCCGCGGACCCGCACGCGCAGCCGGACGCCCTCCTTGTCGTCGTCGACGCCGATCACCTCGGCGCCGGTGCGGACGGCGCCGCCCGCGTCGAGGATGTCGGCGCGCATCGCCCGCGCGACAGCCGGGTAGTCGACGATCGCGGTGGTGGGGGAGTGCAGCGCGGCGACGCCACGGGCATGGGGCTCGATGGCGCGCAGCTCGGAGGCGTCGAGCATGCGGGTGTCGGGCACCCCGTTGGCCTCCGCCCGGCGGGCGATGTCGGCGAGGCGGTCAAGCTCGCTGTCGTCGACAGCGACGACGACCTTGCCGCACTCGTCGTAGCGGATGCCGCGCGCCTCGCAGTACTCGCGGAGCATGCCGACACCACGGCGGCACAGCGTCGCCTTCAGCGAGCCGGGCTTGTAGTACAGCCCGGCGTGTACGACGCCGCTGTTGCGCCCGGTCTGGTGCTGGGCGATGTCCGGTTCCTTCTCGAACACGGTGACCGTCGACCCGGGCATGACCTGCCCGAGCCGGCGGGCCACCGCCAGTCCCAGGATGCCGCCTCCGACGACCGCGATGCGCTCCGGCACCCGTGCCCCCTCCGCTAGTTCCGGACCGGGCACACAGACCGGTCCCCTGATCCGGGGACCAGTATCCCGGCGGTGCTGGTCAGCCGAAGAAGTGGCCCGGGGGGTGCGCCCGGTCCGCCCGGGAGCGGGGGCGTCCGCGCAGGGCCTCGGTGAGCGTGCGGGCGGTGTTGACGAGCGGGACGTGGCTGAACGCCTGCGGGAAGTTCCCGGTCATCCGGCCCAGCTTCGGGTCGTACTCCTCGGCGAGCAGCCCGACGTCGTTGCGCAGCGCGAGCAGGCGCTCGAACAGTTCCTGTGCCTCGTGCACCCGGCCGGACAGCGCGTAGTTGTCGGCCAGCCAGAAGGTGCAGGCCAGAAAGGCACCCTCACCAGCCGGCAGGCCGTCCACAGCGCCGTCCTCGGCGGTCGGGTAGCGCAGGACGAATCCGTCCTCCATCAGCTCCCGCTCGATCGCCGCGACGGTGCCGACCACCCGCGGGTCCGTCGCGGGGAGGAACCCGACCAGCGACATGTAGAGCAGCGCGGCGTCGAGCTCCTTCGAGCCGTAGTACTGGGTGAACGTGTTGCGCTCGCTGTCGAAGCCGCGGGCGCACACCTCGCGGTGGATCTCGTCGCGCAGCGCGGACCACCGCTCGACGGGGCCGGGCAGCCCGGACTCGACGATGCCGCGCACCGCCCGGTCGGCGGCGACCCAGGCCATCACCTTCGAGTGGACGAAGTGCCGGCGCGGGCCGCGGACCTCCCAGATGCCCTCGTCGGACTTGCGCCAGCCGGTCTCCAGGAAGTCCATCAGCTTGGTCTGCAGCGGCCACGAGTCGTCCCGGCCGTTGTCCTCGGGGGCGTGGATCCCGGCGCGGAACAGGTCGCGGGCCGCGCCGTTGCGGCGGTTGGCGACGGCCACCCGGGCCACGTGCAGGGCGTCCAGGACCTCACCGTAGACGTCCAGCTGGAACTGGTCGACGGCGGCGTTGCCCACCCGCACGGGGGAGGAGTTCTCGTAGCCCGGCAGCCACGGGACCTCGTACTCGGGCAGCCGGCGCTCACCCGCCACGCCGTACATGATCTGCACCCGGGACGGGTCACCCGCCACCGCCCGCAGCAGCCACTCCCGCCAGGCGGTCGCCTCGCTGGTGAAGCCCGCGTCGAGCAGGGCCAGCAGGGTGATGGTGGCGTCCCGCAGCCAGCAGTAGCGGTAGTCCCAGTTGCGGACGCCACCGATGTGCTCGGGCAGTGAGGTGGTGACCGCCGCGACGATGCCCCCGGTCGGGGCGTAGGTGAGCGCCTTGAGGGTGATCAGCGAGCGGCGCACCGCCGGCTGCCACTGGCCGTCGTAGGTGCAACCGGCCATCCAGTCCGACCACCAGGCCTCGGTCTGGCTGATCATCCGGCGGATGTCCTGCGGCGCGGGAGCCGGCTCGTGCGAGGGTCGCCAGGTCAGCGAGAACGGCACCGACTGCCCGGCGGACACGCTGAACTCGGCGTAGGTGGCCATGTCGTGCCCCTCCATCGGGGCGGTGGTCCACAGCGTCACCGAGTCGGGACCGGCGATCGCCGCGACGGAGTGCTCGTCGAGCCGGCGCACCCAGGGCACGATCGAGCCGTAGTCGAACCGGAACCGGGTCTCGGAGCGCATCCGGACCGCGCCCTGGAGGCACTCCACCAGCCGCAGCACGACATGGGCGCCGGCCCGGGGGAACATCGCGTCGACGATGCGTACGGTGCCCGAGGCCGTGGTCATGTCGGTCTCCAGCACCAGGGTGTCACCCCGGTAACGGCGGCTGACCCCGAGTACCGGCTCCACCGGCGCGATCTTCCAGTGGCCCGACTCGTCGTCCCCGAGCAGCGCGGCGAAGCAGGCCGGGGAGTCGAAGCGAGGCAGGCACAGCCAGTCGATCGAGCCGTTGCGCGAGACGAGCGCCGCAGAGTGGGTGTCGCCGATCAGCGCGTAGTCCTCGATCAGGGATGGCACGGCGTTCTGGTCTCCTCGCTCGAATCAGTACCATGTATCTCTGACAGTGATGCGCAGATCACACCGGGTGGTGCCGGCGGGCTCCTCGTGCTACGCCGCGCAAGGCCGTTCACCTTACGGACCCGCTGGACGGAATACGTTGACAGTGCCGGTGTCCGCCACGGCGAGACGCCTCCCGGACCAGATTTCGTGCCCCGCTGTGACAGGAATCGCCTGATGACGACGACCTCCCGTGCCCCCTGGCTGGGCCAGGCGCTGCGCTACCTGGCTGAACCGCGCCGTCGGGCGGCGGTGGTCCTGGGCGCGCTGGCAACCGTCGGCCTGGTCGTGTTCGGTGTCTACGCCGTCCTGGCGGGCCCGCCGCCGAAGATGGAGGCCGTCGTGGTCTTCGCTCCCGAGGCGACCACCGCGGAGAAGGAGGCCGTGCGCGCCGCCTGCCCGACCGTCGGGAACGCCCGGCAGGAGCCGCCCGACACCAGCGGCCTGGCCACCAGCCGTGCCTACCCGCTGCGTTACGACATCGCGCAGGCGTCGTCGGCGGACCGCGCGGCGATCTACCGCTGCGTGCAGGGCCAGCCGAAGGTGGTGGGCGTGAGCGAGTTCACGCAGGGCCAGTAGCCGGCCCGCCCGGGGAGCGGGCGCACCGCCTCAGCGCTGCCGCTCGTGCTCGTGCTCGCGCGCCCGCTCCTCCTGCTCCGCCTGGTGTTCCTGCTCCTCGCGCTGCTCCAGCAGCTCGGCCGGGGTCGGCAGGCCGGCCTCGCGGGCCTGCCTGGCCTGCCAGAGACTGACGAACATCGTCGCCAGCACCACCAGGCCGGAGAAGATCAGGCTGCCGCCCGACCAGGGGGACGAGGCGGGCAGCGTGTCGACCACGATCCAGGCGACCCCGGCCGCGATCATGCCGAGCCCGAAGACGATGGTGAACGCCGTGGAGAACGGGTTCGCGGCGGCCTGGTCCGCCAGATCGGCAGCCTTCTGACGGGCCTGTTCGAACCGGTGCCGGGCCCACTCGTACTCGAGGCTGAGAATGAAGAAGCCCAGCGCGATGATGAGGAACCCCGGCCCCGGCAGCGCCAGCATCGCGATGCCGAGCCCGAGCACGGCGAGCCCGAGCACGGTGAGAACGATCCGTCGGGCGAGCCGGGCGCTTCGATTCAGCACGGTGTCGTCTTCCCGGCCCTGCGCGGGCCTTTGCGTCTCGCGCCCGGCGTGCGGGCCGCTGTCGGTCGGCTGCCTCGGCGGGCCGGTGACTGCCGCGGGTGGCATGCGCCGTCTTCCGGCCGGCTCAACGCCCTGTGCTGCACGGGGCGTTCCCGCCTGGCCGGCGGGTGAACCGGCAGGTGGTGGACGTCCCCTCTGCAGTGTGCGGGATGTGTCCCCGGTCGGGAGGCGGAACGCCTGTCGCTCTCGCGTCAGCACTCGGCCCGACCCGGGCCTATCGGTCGACCGGGCTAGGGTGGCGGGAAGTGGAACCGAGCGGGCCGCGCCGACGTCACAATGGGCGGGCCACCCGGTATGCCGCTGGTGTCGTGGATGCGCCGGACATCGCGGATGCCCGGCGCCACGGGTGAGCCTCAGGGGTCGAATGCCGCCCTGGGTGCCGGGTTGTCCCGGAGCCCCGCGTCAGTGCTGACGGAGGATGTGAAGTGGACCTCGAGGAGACACCGCTGCCCGGAATCGGGCTGCGGCACGACTTCAGCACCCGTTCGGGGCGCCGGCTCGGTGTGGTGAGCCGGCACGACGGGCGCCGGGACCTGGTCATCTACGACGCGGAGGATCCGGACGCATCCCGCGAATCGATTACGCTGACCCCGGAGGAAGGGGACGTGCTCTCCGAACTGCTCGGCGCGCCGCACATCGTGCAGCGGCTCGCGGACATCTCGCGGGCCTTCGCCGGGCTTGTCGGGGAGCAGATCGAGATCGCCGCCGGGTCGCCGTACGCGGACCGGCTGCTGGCTGCCACCCAGGCGCGTACCCGTACGGGCGCGTCGATCGTGGCGGTCGTGCGGGACCACCAGGTGCTCGCCTCTCCCCGACCGGACTTCCGGTTCCGCGCCGGCGACGTCGTCGTCGTCGTGGGCGCCCCGGAGAACACCGCCGCGGTCAGCCGGCTGCTCCGCGACGGCTGACCGGCCTGACAGAAGGAGCGACCGGACACCGGTGCACGACACAGCGACGACCTTTCTGGAGCTTGGCGCCGTCCTGTTCGTGCTGGGGGTCCTCGGTCACCTGGCGTCACGGGTCGCCATCTCGCCGATCCCCCTGTATCTCCTGGCCGGCCTCGCCTTCGGGCATGGTGGCGTCATTCCACTCGGCGCGAGCGAGGAGTTCATCGAGATCGGCGCCGAGATCGGCGTCATCCTCCTGTTGCTCACGCTGGGGCTCGAGTACACCGCCGAGGAGCTCCTGCACGGCCTGCGCAGACAGGCGCCCGCCGGCGCGCTCGACCTGACGCTGAACGCCCTGCCCGGCGTGGTCGCCGCGCTCGTGCTCGGGTGGGGGCCGCTCGCCGCGGTGGTCATGGGCGGCGTGACGGCGATCTCCTCGTCCGGGATCATCGCCAAGGTGCTGGGGGATCTCGGCCGCCTCGGTAACCGCGAGACCCCCGTGGTGCTGTCGGTGCTGGTCCTCGAGGACCTCGCGATGGCCGTCTACCTGCCGGTGCTCACCGCGCTGCTGGCCCACCACACCATCGCGCGTGGGTCGCTGACCGTCGCGGTCGCGCTCGGCGCGCTCGTTCTTGTCCTCTACATCGCGCTGAAGCACAGCGAGAAGGTCACCCTCCTCGTCTACAGCGCCCGCTCGGACCGCAACGACGAGGTGCTGCTGCTGCGCTCGCTGGGCCTCACGCTCTTCGTGGCCGGCGTGGCGCAGCGGATGCAGGTCTCCGCCGCGGTCGGCGCGTTCCTCGTCGGTATCGCGCTGTCCGGGCCGGTCGCGGAGGGCGCCCGCGAGGTGCTGACCCCGCTGCGGGACCTGTTCGCCGCGGTCTTCTTCGTCTTCTTCGGGCTGCAGACCGACCCGGTCGACATCCCGCCGGCCCTGCTCACCGCCTCCCTGCTCGCGATCGCCGGCGTCATCACCAAGGTCGCCACCGGCTGGTGGGCGGCCCGCCGGGCGGGCATCGCGACGATGGGCCGCTTCCGGGCCGGCGCGGCGCTGGTCGCCCGCGGGGAGTTCTCCATCGTCATCGCCGGGCTCGCCGTCGCCGCGGGCGTCAACCCGCGGCTCGGCCCGCTGGCCGCCTGTTACGTCCTGCTGATGGCCGTGCTCGGCCCGCTCGCGGCGCGGTTCGTGGAACCGACGGTGCGGACGGTGCGCAACTGGTGGCGGTCCCGGCGGCCGCCGGAGGCCATGACTCCGCGGGACGCCTGAAAGTCGGGCCGCGAATCTGCGCCCCGGTGGCGGGAATCACCCGCGATGTTTGGCAGGATGACGCTCCATGAGCGGACTTCTCGAAGGCAAGCGCGTTCTCGTCACCGGCGTCCTGACCGAGGCGTCCATCGCGTTCAGCGTTGCCCGCATCGCGCAGGAGCAGGGCGCCTCGGTGGTCCTCACCGGGTTCGGGCGTGGCCTGTCGCTCACCCGCCGCATCGCCCGCCGCCTGCCGACGGAGGCCCCGGTCGTCGAGCTCGACGTGACCGACGAGGAGCACCTGGCCGGTCTGGCCGCCAAGGTCCTCGAGCACGTCGACGGGCTGGACGGGGTGCTGCACGCGATCGGTTTCGCGCCGGAGTCCGTGCTGGGCGGCAAGCCGTTCGTCGAGGCCGCGTGGTCCGAGGTCGGCACCGCGCTGCAGGTCTCCACCTGGTCGCTGGCGTCGCTGACCCGCGCCACCCTGCCGCTGTTCGGCGAGCGCGCCAGCGTCGTCGGGCTCGACTTCGACGCCACCGTCGCCTGGCCGTCCTACGACTGGATGGGCGTCGCCAAGGCCGGGCTGGCGTCGGCGGCCCGCTACCTGGCCCGCGACCTCGGCCCGCGCGGGGTCCGGGTCAACCTGGTCTCGGCCGGCCCGCTGCGGACCATGGCGGCCAAGTCGATCCCCGGTTTCGGGCAGTTCGAGGAGGTCTGGGGCACCCGCGCGCCGCTCGGCTGGGACATGCAGGACATGGCGCCGGCCGCGCAGGCCTGCGTCGCCCTGCTGTCGGAGTGGTTCCCCGCCACGACCGGCGAGATCGTGCACGTCGACGGCGGGTTCCACGCCATCGGGGTGTGAGCGCCGCCCGGGCGCGGACCGGGGCCTGACCCGGTCCGCGCCGGCCCGCGTGCGTGCGGGCGCACCGATCTCGGGCGTGCGGTCAGGCGTGACGGGCCGCGGCGGACGCGGTGCCGAGCCAGGTGTGCGGGTTGCCCTCCCAGCACCATCCCAGCTTCGGTGCCCGGCCGGAGATCCACATCGCCGGTACCCGGCGGTCACCCCGGCGTGATCCGGAGAGCATGAAGCAGTTGTTCTTCTCCAGCGCCTCAGGGAAGTGGGTGACCACGGCGATCCCCTCGTGGATCGTCAGCGGCGAGCGCCCCCGCTCGAGGATCGCGGGCAGCGCGTCCGCGGGACGGATCCCACGGAACTCCTCCCCGCGTTCGATGTCGGTCAGCAGATACACCCCGGAGTGGGGCAGGTTGAGAATCGGCAGCGGCTGGTACGGCCTGAGCCCGTCCTCACCGTGGTTGCGGTCGACGATCCCGGTGTCGGCCCGGCCGGCGAGGGTGAGCAGCGGGACGAGGTCCTCGGCCCGGACAAGCTCCCCCGACACGACCAGGACGAACGGCATCCAGGACCGGGTCGCGGGTCGGTAGGGGCCGGGCAGGGCGGAGTGGGCCACCGCGCGCAGCGGCTCGCAGAGCGCCTCGAACTGCGCGGCGTCCATACCCGCCAGCGCCGGGTACCCCAGTCGCACCAGGCCCGCGACCTGCCGGTCGAAGGCCAGATCGAGCGGATCGGCCCAGGCCGCGGGTTCCTGCCCGCCTGGCCCGAACTCGGTGCTTCGCGCGGCGGTGCCCAATGTCGCGGCGCGGCTCGGCATGCGGCATCCCCTCGGTTTCCTGGACGAAGTGTGGTTGTGCGACGTGTGACTGTGCGACGTGTGGCTGTGCGTGACCCCGGTCCTCGGCACAGGACCGCACCGTGGACCGGACGTCCCCACCTCAACCGGACGTCCCCACCTCAACGGCGCATGGTTCCGGTGGGTTCCGGCGACTGTCGGGTCGGGCAGCCACGGAAAGGGGTGGTGCCGCTTCAGCCAGTTGACGATTCCGGGAGGCGCCGCGTCGTCAGGTAGCTGTTCTGGCTGGTCACCGCTGCGCCTGGTAGCGATGGCCCGGCGGCCGCGGCCGCAGCCGGTGGCGGCGCCGGTGACTGCCGCTTCGGGCGGGGAGAGCCACCCGGCACAGGTGGCGGAGGTGGCGCTGTGGTGGCTGCCTCAGCTGCCGGCGGCCTCGTCGATCAGGTCGAGGGCCGCGCCGACGATGGTCGCCGTGTCCACCGGTACCCGCTCGCCCGCGGCCGGCGGCGGTGCCGGCACGGATGCCGGCACGGATCCCGGGACGGAACCCGGCCCCGGAGCGGCCGAACCGAGCGTGGTGATGTGCGCCCCGTGCACGCCCGCGAGGAAGCTCAGCGCGCGCGGGTCACCGTCCACCACCGTCAGCAGCGGTCCGCGCCGGCCGGGCGGGAACAGCTCGGTCAGGATGGCCTCGTCGGCGTCGGCCAGCCCTCGGCGGGCCTGCAGCGCGTCGAACAGCAGATCGGGGGACGTCACGCAGACCACGCCGATCTCCTGGCGCAGCCCCGCGCTGAGCTCGTCCGCGGCGCGCAGCACCTCCGGCATGACCGCGCCCATGCCGACCAGGGTCACAGGTGCCGTCGGCTCGCCGCCGCGCAGCCGGTAGCCGCCCGCCAGCACCGCGGCGCGGCGCCGCCACCACGCGGCCGTGTCGGTGGGCAGGGCTGCCAGCCGCTGGTCGACCGGCCGCGCACTCAGCCTGATCAGGCTGGACGCCCCGTCGACCCGGCCGAGCCGGTCCAGCGCCGCGAGCAGGCACCAGACGAGGTCCTGCGCGAAGGCCGGCTCCCAGCCGGTGATCCCGGGCACGCTGACCTGGCCGTGCCGCCAGCCGCCCGGGCGGGCCGGGTCGACCCCGGTGTCCGCGACGGCGAGCAGCGACCGCCCGTCGCCGGCGCCGCTGCTCGCCCAGCCGGGCAGCACCCGGGGGAGCGCCATCTCGTCGGCGACGCCGATCGGCAGCAGCGGCAGCCCGAGCCGGCTCCAGGCGACGCCGAGCGACGCCAGCACGCCACCGAACGCACTCGCCGACAGCCCGCCGGCGACGTGACGCCCGCCGTCGGCCGCCGCACCGTTCGGCCCCGGCGGGACCGCCTCCGCAGCGTCGTCGATCCAGCCGCGGAGGACCCGGTCGCAGTCCCGGGTGGAGATCGTCACGACCGCCGAGGCCGCCTCCGGGACGAGCGCGGGCAGCTCCCGCAACGCGGTGCCGAAGATCTCCTGGGTCGACCGGAACCCCTCGTAGGGATGCCCGGTGTGGGCCGGCAGGGGAGCGGGCGCGGCGAGGGCCAGTGGTGCCCGGTCGAGATAGGACGCCACATGCCGGGCGAGCCGCCCGCCGGGCGAGGCCACCGGCAGCGGCGCCGCGGAGCGGTCGCCGCTGCGCCGCACCAGTTCGTGCCCCCGGGCGACCACGGACTCCGTGGAGCCCGCGGGCGGTGCGGACGGAGCGGCCCGCCCGGGGCTGCCGGTGGGCGGCCCGGCGACGGCGGCGGGCGGCCCCGGGGCCGGGGCCGGGCCGGGGGTCTGTGCGGTCAGCGGGTGATCCCCGGAACGCGGCGCTGGTGGCCCGGGGAGCGGGCCGGTGTAGGCGAACAGCACCGTGGGGCGGTCCGCGGCCACCTCGTCGAACGCGTCGATGATCAGCGGCAGGTCGTGGCCGCCCAGGTCGCGCAGTGCCGCGTGGATCTCGTCGTCGGTCAGGCCGTCGAGCAGGCGGCTCACCCCGATGCCAGCGGCGCCCGGACCAGCGAGCCGGCGCCGCAGCTCTGGTCCGTCCAGGTGAAGCAGGGAGAGGTACTCGGCCGGGGCCATCGCGTCGAGCCGGGCGCGCAGCGCGGCGCCGCCCGGGACACCGAACAGGGCGCTGAGTCGCCGGCCGTACCGCAGGGTCAGCACCTGCCAGCCGGCGGCTTCGAACATCCGCGCCGCCCGCGCGGGCGACCCGACCCCGCCCGGTGGGATGCCGGCCGGTCCGGCCGCCTCGCCCGGCACGGCGCCGGTGACCAGGACCACCCAGAAGAGCTCGCCCAGATGCGAGACCCGCTCGTCGGTCACGGCCTCCCAGACGGTGGAGTCGCGCAGCTCGGCGAAGTCGATGAGGCAGATCTGCCGGCCGTGCGGCGCCCGGTCGAACCGCGTGCCGGCGAACCGGCCGGCCAGTGCCGACCAGATCGTCCCCGTCGGCCCGACGTTGCCCGCCCCGGTCGCCCGAGGGGCCCGCCGCCGCGCCGCGCCGGCCAGGTCGGCGGTGCCGCCGATGCCTGCGGCGCCGGCAGGGACGAGCGTCGTCGCCGCGCCGCCTGCCCACGTTCCTGTCCCAGCCGGCGGTGACGTGCCTGGCGCGGGCGTGCCCGGTGCGGATGTGTGCGGTGCGGGTGCGTGCGGTGCGGGTGTGTGCGGTGCGGGTGTGTGCGGTGCGGGTGTGTGCGGTGCGGGTGCGTGCGGCGCGCCGGGGGCCGGCGGAAGCCCCTCGCCGGCGGTGCGCAGCACCTGGTGCACGGCACCGAGCAGCGGGCCCGCGTGCGGCGTGACCAGAACCCTGTCCTCGACCCGCAGCGTGTCGAACCACAGCGCGGCGGCGATCGTCGAGGCCGCCGCGCACATCGCCCGGTCGGCGTCGGCGTTCCGCGGGGCGCGTGCCCCGGTGGACTCCGCGTGGTCGATACCGGCCGCGGCGATCGCCCGCAGCTGACCCTCGACCGCGGCGAGCGCACCCAGATCAAGCACGCCACCGGGGGGTCCCGGAACGATCTCGGCGGCAGGGGGATCGCCGAGGGGGCGATCGACGCTGTCGCCGGCGGGCGGCGTGAGCTCGCCCGCCAGGCGGTCCCCGCCCGCGCTCTCGGTCCCGCCGAGCTGCTCCGGGGCGCCGTCCGTGGCTGTCGGGCCGGCACTGCGGCTCGGGCCCGCGATGTTCGGGACGCCCGGGATGCCCGGGATGCCCGCGGGGCCGGCGGCGACGCCGGGCGCCACCTCGTCCACCGCGGGCCCCGGCTCCGGTCCGGGCCTGCCGGTGGCGCCTGGCGGGCCGGTCGTCAGTTCGTCACGTCGCCCATGAGCGCCCGGTACGTACTCCCCCCCGGCGCGAATGTCCGTCCTGCGCACTCCCCGTCTCCGTCCCATCGCGCCGCCGAACTACCGGGAGTCCAGACGTGCGGACGGGGCGGAATGTTGCGCGAGCGCCTCGAGTCGGGGTGCGAGGATGTCCGGCGGTGCGTCGACCTCCACGAACTTGACCTTTCCGATCGAGCGGCTGAGCGTGACGTCCGCCCGCCGCACTCCCAGCGCCGCCGCGAGCGCACGCAGCGCAGCCTCGTTGGCGCGCCCCGCGATCGCGGGCTCCCGCACGCGCACCACCAGCAGCTGACCGTGGGTGGGATCGGCCGTTGTCGGCCCCACCGCGGTCCGGTCGGACGCGGGACGCACCCGGATCGCAACGCGCATCCCACTATCGTCCCTGACGTGTCGAGGCGCCGGGCCGGCGAGTGTCACGGGTGCCTGCGTTCCTTGTGGTGCGTCCGGCCGCTACGATCCCGGCCATGGTCGAGAACGAGGGTCGAGTGGCACTGGTGACGGGTGGCAACCGAGGGATCGGGGCAGCCTGCGCGGCCGCGCTCGCCGCCTCGGGGGACCGGGTCGCCGTGGCCAGCCGCGGCGGCGAGGCGCCGGCCGGGATGCTCGGGGTGCGGCTCGACGTGACCAGCGCCGACAGTGTCGACAAGGCGTTCGCCGAGGTCGAGGCGGAGCTCGGGCCGGTCGAGATCCTTGTCTCCAACGCCGGGGTCGTCCGCGACACGCTGCTGCTCACGATGTCGGAGGACGCCTTCCAGGACGTCGTCGACACGAACCTGCTCGGCGCCTACCGGGTGGCCAAGCGTGCGTCCCGCTCGATGATCCGCCGCCGGACCGGTCGATTGATCTTCGTCTCGTC
Source organism: Parafrankia sp. FMc2 (assembly GCF_041008525.1). Lineage (NCBI taxonomy): Bacteria > Bacillati > Actinomycetota > Actinomycetes > Frankiales > Frankiaceae > Parafrankia > Parafrankia sp. FMc2. The sequence continues at coordinate 20,044 of NZ_JBFLUG010000055.1, forward strand.
CGTGGTGGGGCTTTCCGGCGGGCCGGGGCAGTCGAACTACGCCGCGTCCAAGGCGGGTCTCGTGGGCTTCGCCCGGTCGCTGGCGCGCGAGCTCGGCGGGCGCGGGATCACCTCCAACGTGATCGCCCCGGGGCCCATCCGCACCGACATGACCGACGCGCTGACCGACGCGCAGCGGGAGTACCTGATCTCGCACGCCCCCGCGGGGCGGATGGGTGAGCCGGCCGAGGTCGCCGCCGCCGTGGTCTTCCTCGCTTCGCCCGGCGCCTCCTACGTCAACGGCGCGGTGCTCCCGGTCGACGGTGGCGCGGGCATGGGCCACTGACGGGGCGTGCCGCTCGCGGTCGACGCGGCAGGCGCGGTGGGCCACGGTAGAACTGGCGGGCAGCCAGGCGCCCGTCACCGGTGCGCCGTGCCTGGCGGCGTGCGGGCTGCTCGGAGGTGGCTGTGGTGAGCATGATCAGGGTTGAGCCACACGGAGGCCGCGACTTCGCGGTGGAGATCGCGGAGGAGACGGCACCGGGGGCGACCGCGCGCACGTTCTCCTACCGGGTGCGGGTGGACGACGCCGTGATCGCGGCCCTGGAGCTGGACCCCGACGACGACGCGGGCCTGAGCGCGCTGGTCCGGGAGTCGTTCGGCTACCTGCTCGCCCGCGAGCCGGCGAGTTCGATCCTGCCGGACTTCGATCTCTCCACGATCTCCCGGTACTTCCCGGGATACCTGGACGAGATCCGCTCCCGGGTGCCGCGCTGACCCGGCCCGTTCCACCCGTGCGCGGAGGTGCCACCGCGGCCGGGACGCCGGCCGGCCGCGGGGGACGCGGGAGACACGTCCGGCGATACCGCGGGGAGAATCAGGGCGAACCGGCACAACGAGGGGAGGGGGCGCTGGTGAACGCCGACTCCGCACCGGCCGGCCACGGGGTCGACGTGGACGCGCTGCTCCTGGTGTCGTTCGGCGGTCCCGAGGGCCCGCAGGACGTCCTGCCGTTCCTGCGCAACGTCACCCGCGGTCGCAACGTGCCCGACGAGCGCCTCGCCGAGGTCGCCGCGCACTACGACCACTTCGGTGGCCGAAGCCCGATCAACGACCAGAACCGGGCGCTGCTGCGCGCGCTGCGTGAGCGGCTCGCGCCGCTGCCCGTCTACTGGGGCAACCGCAACTGGGCGCCGTACCTGACCGACACGGTGGCCCGGATGCGGGCGGACGGAGTGCGCCGCGCCGCCTGCTTCGTCACGGCGGCGTTCGCCTCCTACTCGGGATGCCGGCAGTACCGCGAGGACCTCGCGGCCGCCCTGGGCGAGGCGGGGTCGGGTGCACCCGACCTCGTCAAGCTGCGGCTGTTCTTCGACCATCCCGGCTTCGTCGAGCCGATGGTCGACCACTGCGTGCGGGCGCTCGGCGAGCTGCCGGAGCCGGTCCGCGCCGGCGCGCCGCTGGTGTTCACCGCGCACGCGCTTCCGCTGGCGCAGGCAGTGGCGAGCGGGCCGGACGGCGGCGCCTACGAGCGTCAGCTGCGCGCCGCCGCCGCGGTGATCGCGGAACGGGTCGGGCAGCGGGTGGGCGGGCGGCATCCGTGGCAGCTCGCCTACTGCAGCCGCAGCGGCCCGCCGCACGTCCCCTGGCTCGAGCCCGACGTCAACGACGCCCTGGTGGCACTGGCCTCCGGCGGGGCCGGGTCCGCGGTGATCGTGCCGGTCGGTTTCGTCAGTGACCACATGGAGGTCGTCTATGACCTGGACGTCGAGGCGGCGGGAACCGCCCGGCGCCACGGCCTGGCGGTGGCCCGGGCAGGCACGGTCGGCACCGACCCCCGCTTCGTCGACATGGTGGCGGACCTGCTCGCCGAGCGCCGGTTCCCCGGCTGGGAACGGCCGGCGCTGAGCGCCGAGGGGCCTGCCCACGACGTCTGCCCGCTGCACTGCTGTGATCCCGAGCGCCCGGACCCGGGTACCGGCACGGCAGCCGCAGGCGGGATGGGGGCGGCCAGCACCCGCGGGCCCGGCCGGCCGGGCCGGCCGGGCGGGAGGCGCCCGGCCGCCGCCGGTGTGCCCGCCGACCTGCACGTGCACGGCCCGAGCTGACCAGGCATGCCGGGGTGGGGGACAGCCCCCTGGCAGCGGCTCCGCCAGTCCCGGGATGGTGAACCCGGTGACGAAGCGACGATACTGGTTGAGGAGCGGGCAAGCGTGTCGCGGCCCGTATCCCATCCGCAGGCGAATCAGACGGAGCGATCCGAGACATGCAGCGATTTGTGTTCGACCCGCCGGAGCGGTTCGTGGTCGGAACCGTCGGGCAGCCCGGGGACCGTTCGTTCTTCCTACAGGCCGCGGCCCGCGGCCAGCTCGTGACGGTCGGTCTGGAGAAGACCGAGGTGACCGCGCTCGCCGAGGGCCTCACGGCTCTGCTCGGCCAGGTCGGCCAGACCCAGGGGATCCCGCTTCCCACCGCCGGTGAGGTCGACGTCGACCTCGCCCCGCTCGACGCCCCGTTCGAGGAGGACTTCCACCTCGGTCAGCTCACTGTCTCCTGGGACGGCCAGCGCGTGTTCGTCGAGGCTGCCGGCCTGTCGCAGGGGGAGACCCGGGTCGCCGAGGGAGACAGCGAGGTCGACTCGCTGCGGGTCGGCCTGTCGATCGAGCAGACCAAGGCCTTCATCGAACGGGCCCGCAGCATCGTTGCCGCCGGCCGGCCGCCCTGTGTGCTGTGTGGGCGCCCAGACGACCCGGGCGGCCACTTCTGCCCACGCCTGAACTGACTGCCCGTCCCCCGTCCCCCGTCCCCCGTACGCCGGCCCGCTCGGCCCCACGTCCGCCTGCCCGCGCCCGCTCCCGCACCTCGCCGAGGCCTCCCAGGACCGCCCGGGCTCTCAGCGGGTGGCGTAGGCGGGGTCGAAGGCGTCGTAGGCGGCCTCGTAGGCGCGCCGAACCGCTGCCGACAGCCCGCGCAGCGCCGCGGTGCGGCGGCTGACCTCGCTCGCGGTGACCGCGGCCCCGTCGTCGAGCGCGGCGAGCTCGAGGAGCTTCGCGAGCCGCTCCGCGCGGGCGAGGAGGGCATGCGCGTTCGGCGGGTAGCCGGGGCCCAGGCCGGGGCCGGGCTCCGCCTCGCCCCGGTCGCGCAGCAGCGCCAGCACCTCCGGCCGCGCGCTGGCGATGTCGAGGTCGATCAGCGCGGCTGTTGTCTGGCGGATCGCGACGGACAGCTCGTGGTCGGCGGCCCGCAGCCCCGAGGGGGGCGGCGGCACCCGTGAAGCGCGCAGGACCTGCCAGTGGACGGACTCCAGCCCGCCCTCGACCGCAGGGCCGTGGACGACGAAGGACGGCACGAGAGCCAGCGGCGGGGTCGGCCCGATCACCACGAGTGCCTCACCCGCGGTGAGGGCGTCCTGGTTGACGTCGGCGGGACCCGGGAGGCCGCTGACGTCGCCGGGCACGGGAAGCACCAGGCGGAGCCGTTCCGCGCCGGCGCGGCGCAGCGCGCCGAGGCCGAGCACGAGCGGCTCGTCGCCGAGAGTATGAGGCGCGTTGCTGCCCAGGGCCTCGTGTACCTGGGTGATGACGTCGTCCAGGCCGACGAGTCCGGCCAGCCAGGCATTGCCCCAGCCGGCGACGACGCCGGAGCGAGGGGACGCGGGCATGTCGGCAAGCACATGCCTACGGTAGGGAATTCACCGGCCGGACGCGGTACCGAGTCGCCGGAAACCGGTGTTTCTTCGCGGCGGAGCCCCCCGGAGGGCCTGCGGGCGGCCCGCCAACCAGGGAACTCCGATCGTGGCGACCCATCTGAGGTGGTCGAAGGTCCCCGGCGGCGGGGGCTCGTGGCGCGGCTCCGGGATGTCGGCGAGCACCATCCCGCTCTCCCGCAGCCGGTCGGCGAACGCCCGCGCGATCAGGCGATGCCCGTGCGGTCCGGGGTGCACCCGGTCGACGTCGAAGGTGGAGCGCCGGCGCACGGCGGGATGGCGGCCCAGGTCGACCACGAGCACCCCCTCGTCGCGGGCGGCCGCGGCGTCCACCGCGGCGTTGAGGTGCCCGACACGTTCGGTGAGTAGTCGTCCGAGGGGGCCCGGAAGGGGGAGCAGCCCGCCCGGGTCGGGCAGCCTGGCGGTCAGGACGACGACTCCGTCGGCCCGGAGCCGGCCGATGCTCCACACCAGGTCCTGGCGCAGCCGCAGCGGGTCGAAGGCCGGTTTGAACACGTCGTTCATGCCCGCGACCACACAGGCCAGCGCCGGGCGCAGAGCCAGCGCGACGGGCAGCTGACGGACCCGGACCTCCCGGGCGGTGGCACCCGTCCGGGCCAGGTTCTCGTAGCGGACATGCCCCGGTGGGGCCAGGGTGGCGGCCAGCAGCGCGGCGAAGCCGCGGCCGGCGAGCGCCGCCGGGGTGCGGTCGCGGCCCATGCTCACCCCGTCACCAAGCCCGGCGGTGAGGCTGTCGCCGAGCGCGACGAACCGGATCACCTCCGGCGTGCCGTGGTCCACGTGCGACGGGAGTCAGGCGGCCACGGCCGGCGGTGCCGTGACCTCGGCTCCGTGGCAGTCCAGGAAGCCTTCCACGGTCGATGCCCACGGGAACTGCTCGGCCCGGGCCCGGGCGGTGGTGCGGCGCCGGTCCGGATCGATCTCCAGCAGCTCCATGGCCGCGTCGGCGAAGGTGAACCCGGTGCCCGCGGCGCTGAGGCCGCCGGCGATGTCGTCCCAGCCGTCCCCGGCGCCGGCGACCAGCTCGGCGAGCGCGCTCGCGTGGTGGACGACCGGCGAGGTGCCGCTCGCCATCGCCTCCAGTGCGGCCAGGCCGAACGTCTCCACCGGCCCGGGCGCGAACGCCAGGTCCGCGGTGGCGAGCAGGCCGGCCAGCCGGGACGGGTCCGCGACGAAACCGAGGAAGGTCACCGGCAGCCCGGCGGCCAGCCGCTCCAGCCGCCCGCGGCTCGCACCGTCACCGGCGACGACGAGGCGCACCGGTACCCGGCGGCGCACCAGCTCGGCGACGGCCGCCACCGCGATGTCGACCCGCTTCTCCGGCGAGAGCCTGGTGGCCGCGACGATCAGGATCTCCCGGTCGCGGGCGAACGCGCGGCGCAGGGTGCGGTCGTGGTTGACCGGGCGGAACCGGTCGAGCTCGACCCCCAGCGGCACCTGGCGCAGGTTGCCGGCACCGATGCGGACGAACTCGGCGCCGGCCCAGCGGGTCGTCGCCACCACGGTGTCGAAGGACGCGGCGAGGGCCCGGTTGGACCGGTCGGCCGCGGCCCCGACCGGGAGCACCCCGCGCAGCGGAGCGGGCGTCCACAGCCCCAGCAGCCGGTCGAGCCGCTCGTGGCTGACGACGAGCGAGCGGATGCCCTGACGGCGGGCCCACCGGCCCAGCGGGCGCAGGGTCGCGCGGTCATGGACCTCCAGCCGGTCCCCCCGCACCTGCTCGACGACGGCGGCGACCCGCCGCGGCTCGGCGAGGACCCGGTAGCCCGTGCGGGGGAGCGTCGGCGACCGCAGGGTGATGACCCTGGCGTGCGCCGTGCGCTCCTCGGCGTCGGCCGCGCCGGGGATGATCTGCACCACCTCGTGGCCGGCCCCGGCGTAGCCCGCGGCGAGGTGCCGCAGGGTCGTCCGGATGCCGCCGGACGCCGGGGCGACGAAACTCGCCGCCTGCACAATCCTCATGCTGGCCACCTGTCGGTCGTGACGGTCGTGGTACGCCCCCGGCCTCGCGCATCGCCCGGTCGGGCGGTGGTCACGGAGCGGCGGTTCCGGTGGACGCGGTTGCGCAGACGAGGCCGCCGCCCGGTCGTGAGCCCGGTGCCCAGGACGTCCCGGTAGTGGCCGAGAAGCTCCTCCCCGATCGTGTGCCAGTCGCAGCCCGCGACAGACGCCCGCGCAGCCGTCGCCAGCCGGTTCCGCAGCTCGGCGTCCGCCACCAGGCGCACCACCGCGCGGCGGAACGCGACCGGGTCACCGGGGGCGTAGTGCAGGCCGGTCCGTTCGTGCTCGATGACGTCGAGCAGGCCGCCGGCCGCCGGGCCGACCACCGCCAGGCCGCTCGCCTTCGCCTCCTGCGCCGCCTGGCAGAACGTCTCGTGGATCCCGGTGTGGACGAACACGTCCAGGCTGGCGATGGCGGTGGACAGCTCGAGGCCGGTGCGGAAGCCGAGGAAGGCGGCCCCCGGCAGCGCGCGGGTCAGCGCGGGCCGGCACGGCCCGTCCCCGACGACGACCAGCCGGGCCCCGGGCACGTCGGCGAGGGCGGAGAGCAGCTCCACCCGCTTCTCCCGGGCGAGCCGGCCGACATAGCCGACCAGGACCTCCCCGTTCGGCGCCAGCGTGGCGCGCAGGCGCTCGTCGCGGTGGTCGGGGTTGAAGCGCTCGAGATCGACCCCGCGGCTCCACCGGGCGACCCGCTGCACCCCCTCCGACAGGAGGGTGTCGACCGCGTCCCAGGACGGGGCGAGCGTGCGGCTGGCGACGCGGTGGACGGTCGCCAGCCAGCGCCAGATCGAACGCTCCGCCGCCGCGAGCCCGTAGCGGGTCGCGAACGCGGCGATGTCGGTCTGGTAGACGGCGATGCTCGGCACGCCGAGGCGCCGGGCGGCGTAGGCGGCCTGGGCGCCCAGGCCCGCCGGGGCGGCGAGATGGACGACGTCCGGGCCGAACTCGCGCAGCGCCGACACGAGGCCCGGCCAGGGGGTGGCGAAGCGGAACTCGGGGTAGCCCGGCATCGGTGCGGACGGGCTCCACAGCACCGGGGCGCCGGCATAGCTGCGTGGCGCGGTGCGGCGGGCCGCCGGAGCCGGCGCGGGCGCGACGACCAGCGCCTCGTGCCCGGTGTCGCGCAGGTGCTCCAGCACACGGCACACGGAGTTCGTCACGCCATCGACCTGAGGTAGAAAGGACTCACTTACCACCGCGACTCGCACACGAGCACGGTGGCAGCGACCGACGCCCACGTGAGGACTACAGTCCGTCCGTCGCGTAAACGTTCGGATACAGCTTGGTGCGACGGGAACCCGGGGCCGGGTGGCGGATCTCGCGACGGGGATCGTTGTCTCACTCCTGCCCCGCTGGGCAGGATGACAGGGGCCGGCTGCCGTGCCGGGCCGGCACCAGACCGGCTGGTACGGCCGGCCGGGGAAACGAGCGCCCACGTGAGCAGGCGGTAGATGTGAAGTGGCGACGGAACGAGCCAGTACTGATCACGTCGGCGGCTGAGTCCAGACCGGAGGAGATCCGTCGCCGGGAGCAGCGTTACATCGCGACGATGTTGTTCCGGGTGGTCTGTTTCGTGCTCGCCGTCGTCGCCTTCGACGGGTGGCTGCGCATCGTCGCGGTCGGTCTCGCGATCATTCTCCCCTGGGTCGCCGTCGTCGTCGCCAACGGCGGCCCGCCGCGCTCCGACCGTCGCCAGGCCGGCTTCGCCGAGAAGGAGTCGGCGCAGGCCGACCCGCACGCCCTCGCCGCCGGGCACGAGGTGGTCGACGCGGCCTTCACCGACGACGACGGCCGCGCGGAGACCGACAGCACCACCGGCGCCCCTGCCGGGCTGTCGTCCGGCCGGGTCGAACCGGCGGGGCCGGCTGGACCGGCTGGGCCGGCGGGGCCGGCGGGGCCGGCGAGGACCGCGGGACCGCAGGTGATCGACTCGGTGGTTCTGGCATCCGTCACGATGGAGCCGGGCCCCGGCGGGCCGGCTCCGGAGAGCGGCGCGGCACCGGTGCCCGCGGCGGCTGACAGCGACCCCGCGCGCCGAGACGGCGAGGTCACCCCGGCCTGACCTCGCCGCCCGGCACCGGCGCGGATGCCGGGGTCAGTCCGCCTGGGCGGACTCGGCCGCCGCGGCTGCCGCCGCCTGGGCGCGGAACACCCCGGGAGCCAGCTCGCCGCCGGCGCGGGCCTTCTCCAGGGCCGACGACCACCAGGCGACGTCGTCGAGCAGGATCTGCAGGCTGGCATCCGTGAACGGGTTGACCGGCTCGCCCTTCTCGTCGAACGTCCCGCCGACGAACGGCAGCACCACCGTGTTGCGCAGCGGCACCGCCTCCGCCTCGACGGCGATGTGGGCGAGGTGCTCGATCGCCCGGATCGCGCCGCTGATGCCGCCGCTGTAGCCGACGCTGGCGATCGGCTTGTTCCGGAAGCCGAACGACAGCCACACGGTGTCGATGGCGTTCTTCAGCACGCCCGGCACGCTGTGGTTGTACTCCGGTGTGATGACGATGAACGCGTCGGCGCTCTTCACCTTCGCGTTCCAGGCGCGGACCAACGGATCCGAGTAGGTCGGATCGTTGATGTCGCCGATCGTGCCGAAGTGCTCGGCGAAGATCGGCAGCGGCCAGTCCCGCAGGTCGGCGACCTCGACCTCGAAGGCGCCATGCGCCGAGGCGCGCGCCACGACCCAGGGGACGACGCTGTCGGCCGCCCGGCCGGGGCGGGTGCTCCCGACGATCACCAGAAGCTTGGACACCAGCACTCTCCACTCGGTGCGCAGGAAACCGCGATACGTTCGTCAGTATCGCCGATAGTTTGTGAAAGACAAACTATCGGTTCCTGACCGGTCGATGGTCAGGGTAGCCTCCAGAGATGGCAGAGCCTCCGCCGATCCTCGATCAGCAGGTGCTGCCCCTGATCGTCCAGCTCGCCCGGGTCGGCCAGCGTGCGGCCGGTGTTCACATGGCCGGCTGTGTCCGCCCCCGTCAGCACTTCGCGCTCGCGCTGCTCGAGGAGCGCGGCCCGCTCAGCCAGCACCTGCTGGGCCAGGCCCTGCGGCTCGACCCCAGCAACGTCGTGGGCCTGCTCAACGAGCTCGAGACGCTCGGGCTGATCGCCCGCCGCCGGGATCCCGCCGACCGCCGGCGCCACATCGTCGAGCTGACCGCCGCCGGCGGCACCGAGTTGACCCGTACGAACGCCCGACTCCGCCTCGTCGAGGACGAGCTCCTCGCGGCGCTGCGCCCCGAGGAGCGGGCGACGCTGCACAGCCTGCTCGTCCGCGTGGCCGGGGTGGGCGCCGCGGGCGGGGCCGCCGGGCCCGCCGGGGCGTGTGGGGCCGAGACCTCCCCATGCGGCGGCGAGGCCGAGCCGCCGCCCTGCTGATTCCCGCGCGGGTGCGGAACCCGCCCCGGCGGGCCCGGTCCGGGCACTAGCCTGGCCTGCGTGCTTCCGCTTGAGGGTGTGACCGTCGTCAGCCTGGAACATGCTGTCGCCCTGCCGTTCGCGACCCGGCACCTCGCCGAGCTCGGGGCACGGGTGATCAAGGTCGAGCGGCCGGGTCGCGGTGACTTCGCCCGTGACTACGACCGCGCGGTGCGCGACGGTATGTCCGCACACTTCTCCTGGCTGAACCGCTCGAAGGAGTCGCTCACCCTGGACCTGAAGGTCCCCGGGGCCCGGGCCGCGCTCGACCGGCTGATCGCGGGCGCCGACGTCGTCGCCCAGAACCTCGGGCCCGGCGCGGCCGCGCGGCTGGGGCTCGACGCGGCGACCCTGGTCGGGCGCCAGCCCAGGCTGGTCGCGGTGGATGTCTCCGGCTACGGGCCGACCGGCCCCTACCGGGCGCGGAAGGCCTACGACATGCTCGTGCAGGCCGAGTCGGGGCTGATCGCCGTCACCGGCAGCCCGGGGCAGCCGGCGAAGGCGGGGTTCGCCGCCGGTGACGTCGCCGCCGGCAGCTACGTCATCGAGGCGGTGCTCGCGGCCCTGCTGCGCCAGGCGCGCTCCGGTGCCGGGGCGGCCCTGCAGATCGCCATGCTCGACGCCCTCACGGAGTGGATGGGCTACCCGGTCCAGACGGTGGAGCACACCGGCACGGAGATGGCCCGGTCGGGGATCAGCCACCCCTCGATCGCCCCCTACGACGCCTACCGGACCGCTGACGGCGACGAGGTGCTGATCGGGGTCCAGAACGACGGGGAGTGGCAGCGCCTCGTCGAGGGCCCGCTGGCCCGCCCTGATCTCGTGGCGGACCCCGCCTTCGCGACGAACCAGGCCCGGGTGCGCAACCGGGCCCGGACGGATGCCGCGGTGGCCGGCGCCGTCGGCGGGCTGCGCACGGCCGAGCTGGAGGCGGGCCTGGAGGCCGCGGGCATCGCCTACGCCCGGGTCAACTCCGTCGCGGACCTGCTCGCCCACCCGCAGCTGGCCGCCCGCGGCCGTTGGGTCGAGGTGGGCTCGCCGGTCGGGCCGGTGCGTCAGTCCCGCCCGGTGGTCGAGTTCCCCGGGGAGCCGGCCCGGCTGGACCCGGTTCCCGCGCTGGGGGAGCACACCGAGCGCATCCTGGGCGAGGTGGGCCTCTCCGCGGGAGAGATCGCCGAGCTGCGTGCCGCCGGCGCGATCTGACCTTCCCGGGGATGCGATGAGCTGTGTCAGCCTGACGACCGACTACGGCCTGGTGGACGGGTTCGTCGCCGCCTGCCACGGCGTGCTGCTGCGCCTGGCCCCGGGAGTACCGATCGTCGACGTGACGCATCTGGTGCCGCGCGGCGACGTCCGGCGCGGGTCCGCCGTGCTCGCGTCGACGGTGCCACACCTGCCGTCCGGGGCGGCCCACGTCGCCGTGGTCGACCCCGGTGTGGGAACGGCGCGGCGGGCGCTCGCCGTCCGCGCCCCGGGTGGGTTCCTGGTGGGCCCGGACAACGGGCTGCTGCTCCCGGGCGCCGAGGTGCTCGGCGGCGTCCTGGCGGCGGTGGATCTGACCGTCCCGGCGGGCACCCCCGCGACCTTCCACGGCCGGGACGTCTTCGTGCCGGCAGCCGCGGCCCTGCTGGCCGGGCGCCCGCTCGACACGCTGGGCACCCCGGCCGACCCGGAGTCGCTGGTGCGGCTGCCGGCGCTGCTGGCACGGGTGTCCACCGGCCCGGGCGGGACCCGGCTGGAGTCGGAGGTCCTGCTGGTCGACACGTTCGGCAACGTGGCCCTCGCCGCGCCCGCCGAGCTGCTCGCCGAGGCCGGGCTGCGCCCGGGCGCCCGGGCCCGCCTCACCCGTCCGCCTCCCAGCCGCGCGCTCGGCGCTGACGGCGCTGACGGCGCGGTCGGCCCTCTCGGCTCGGTCGAGCTCGCGGTCGGGGTCACCTTCGGCTCGGTGCGGCCCGGTGAGCTGGTGCTCCACGCCGACTCGTCGGGGCTGGCGGCGGTGGCCCGGCGGGACGGGGACGCGGCCCGGGCCCTCGGCCTCGCGCCCGGCGACCGGGTGGTCGTGACCCCGCTCTGACCGCCCGGGGCGCCCTCGTCTGGAGAAACCGGATCAGCAGAAGCCCGGCGTCCCGTACCACGCCGCGGGGGCGGCCGGGACGTCGTCGCGTAGCACCGTGCCCTCGATGAGCCCGTACGGGCGGTCGGCCGCGAGGTAGACCGAGTCGGGATTGTCCAGGCCGAACGGTGCCAGGTCGACGAGGAAATGATGCTTGTTCGGCATCGAGAGCCGTATCTCGGCGACCTCCGGGAATCTGACCAGAACTGCTTCTCCCATGCGGTGCAGGGTCTGCTGGAGGGCCAGGCTGTGTACCTGCGCGAAGGTTTCCAGCAGCGTGCGTGGTATCTCGGCGGCGAGTCGCCCGAAATCCGGGCCGCCGGTCGCCTGCCCGGTTCCCAGGTAGCGCCAACGTGCCGTCACCTCGGTGGCGAGGATCCGGTCCGACGTCTCCGCGAGGGTCGTGTACCGGTCACGGGGGAATCCGCGGAACTCGGACCCGGTTGTTTTGAGCACCACCACTCCGGCAAGTCCGGAGACGACATGCACGGTGTCCGCCTCGACGGTCACCACGGTCGTCCGCCGGCCCCCGCCGGACCGGAGGAAGGAGTGGTCATGCGCGTGCCCGCCCGCGGTGATCCGGTCCCAGCCGGACTGCTCGATCTCGATGCGTGCCGCAGTGACCCACTCGTGACCGGACGTGAAATGACGGCCGAGCCGGGTCGCGAACTGTTCGATCTCGCCGATGCCGCCTTCGCGGGCGAAGGCGTAGACGACGTTCTTCTGGGTGTCGGTGGTGAGCACGTGGCTGTTGTCCCCCGCGGTGTGGGCGGCGACGAAGTCGCCGCGCAGCGCGGTGGACACGGTCAGGTCACAGATCCGGTGGACCGGGGTGGAGCGGTCGACGTGGACGAGGCGGACCTCGGCCTTGCCGTACTGGTTGGGCCCGGGAACGATGGCCATGGGCACCTTTCGTGGGTCGGCGCGGCGGGCCCGGGCCGGCGCGGCGGGAGTGCGACGGGCAGGAGGCCCGCGGAGCCCGACGGGCTCGTCTCATTGTGGCGCCGTTTCGCCCGCGTTCCCGGTCCGGCCGCACTGGCCTGTTCCGGCCAGGGGCCACCGAAGTCGGGCCGCCCAGCGCGATTCAACCGGCACTTCCGGGGGCGGTGATTGTCCGGCTGCCGACACATTCAGCTCCGGATACCGGCAGCGCGGGCCCGGTGTCCGGCCGGCGCGCAACGTCGGATATGAGTTGTGCGTCGGACGTACCGGCGCTGGGAGGGGTTCATGTCGGTCAACCGGAGAGTGTCACTCTCCGAGTTCGTAATCTTGGTGAAACGTAGTTGTCTCGTCGGTGTGGCGAGGTTTTCCCGTGATCGACGGGACGTGGTTCGTGGTTGTGGGTACCGTCCGTTCGTGGGCGGTCGAGCAAGTGCACATTCTGTTTCCGGGCGGTCTCCCGCGGTGATGGGATCGCTTGTTGTCGCCGCTCCGTTCCGCCCGGTGTCCGCTGGTCCTGGCGGCGTGTTGTCAGGCCGGTCGCGATCGCACGGGAAAGCCCGCCCGACCCGGCCGCACCGGTTTTCGGAAGAAGGCATCGCATGTCTCGCTCGATGATGAGCTCGGCGCGCGCCCGTCGCGGCGCGGCGCCAGCTGTTCCCGGTCCCGTTCGCGGCTCCGCGCCGGCCACCCACGGATCCGGAGGCGGCCGCGGGTGGGCCGCCCCGGCCCGGCGCGGGATGGCCGGGCTCGCCGCGGTGCTTGCCGCCGTCCTGCTGGCCTCCTGCTCGACGGGCGGCGGGGGCGGTGACACCGCCGCCGCACCGACCCCCCCGCCGCCTCCCGCGGCTTCGGTGAAGGTGACGCCGGCCGACGGTGCCACCGGCATCGCGCTCACCGAGTCGGTTGTGGTGACCAGCAACGCTCCGCTGGAGGCGGTCACCGTCAACCGGGGCGCCAGCGCGACCGAGAAGACCGAGCCCGGCACGCTCGCGGGCACGTTCTCCACGGACCGCCGGACGTGGACGTCCTCGGGCGGCCTGTTCTCCGACAGCCGCTACGACATCCAGGCCACGACGACGGCAGCCGCCGGCATCGCGGGCACGGCGGACATCGCCTCGAGCTTCACGACGGGCATCCCGGACAATCCGTTCAAGGTGTCGTGGGAGCCGGTGGCGGGCCAGACCGTCGGGGTGGGCGCCCCGATCAGCCTGACCTTCAGCGCGCCGGTGACCGACCGCGCCGAGGTACAGCGCCGGCTGTCGGTCAGTGCTGACCCGCCCGTGCTCGGCGCCTGGAACTGGATGTCGAACCGCCTGGTCACCTGGCGCCCGCAGCAGTACTGGACGCCCGGCACCCGGGTGCACGTGGAGGCCGACCTCGCCGGTTACGACTCCGGGTCGGGGTGGATCGGGGTCAAGGACCGGACGATGGACTTCACCATCGGCTCCGCCCAGATCAGCAAGGTCGACGCGGCGACGCACACGATGCAGGTCTTCAAGGACGGCCAGCTGGTGCGGACCATGCCGATCAGCGGTGGCAAGGCCGGCTACCTCACCATGGAGGGCCCGCACAACGTCCTCGGCAAGGCGCCCATGGTGATCATGGACTCGGCCACCGTCGGCGTGCCGAAGGGCCACCCGGAGTACTACTACGAGGAGGTCCAGTGGGCCGTCCACTACACCAGTGGCGGCCAGTACGTGCACTCCGCTCCGTGGTCGGTCGCCTCGCAGGGGCGGGCGAACGTCTCCCACGGATGCGTGAACGCCGCACCCGCTGACGCCGAGTGGTTCTACAACTTCAGTCGGTTCGGCGACATCATCGACATCAGCAACACCGGGCGGCCGGCGGAGACCTCGCAGCTCGGGAACGAGTGGTCCGTCCCGTGGGAGACCTGGAAGGCGGGCAGCGCGCTGCCCGTCGAGGAGTCCCCGGCCGGCGGGCCGCTGGCCGGCAGTGTCCCCGGGGCCGCCACCTCGGCCGGCGGGAACTGACCACGGCACCACCTGCATGGCCTGAGGTTCCCGGGCGGGTGGCCACGGAGTTGTTCCTCCGTGGCCACCCGCCCTTGCGTTCGTGATCGGCTGCCCGTGATTGGCTTGACGGCGCAGGCTGGACGAAGCGAGTCGGACATGGCGAGCTGGAAGTCGGACCGGAAGTCGAGGCGCGGTGGATCGGACGAGCCGCAAGGACCAGTTGGACCCGGCCGCGGACCCGGGCGGCGAGTCAGGCCACGGCATCGCGCCAGGCCACGGCGACGCGCCGGGCCGGACGGGCCAGCAGGGTGACAGTGGGGGGCCGGCGGGCGACCAGGTGCGGGGCCGGTGGCGAAGGCGCCTGATCAGCCCGACGACCGGGCTGCCCCACCTGTGGGTCGAGGCCGTCATGCTGGTGACGCTCTACTACACCTACACGGCGACCCGGGGCGCGGCCGACTCGTCCGAGGCCGGTGCGACCCAGCTGGGCTGGGACATCCTGCACCTGCAGGAACGCCTGGGCCTCGACATCGAGCTCGGCCTCAACCGCTGGCTGCAGGGCGTCCCGGCGCTGGCGGTCCTGTGCTGCTACTACTACGCCACGCTGCACTTCGTGGTCACCCCGGCGCTGCTCGTCCGGATGTACCGGCGCCATCCCGGCCGCTACGTCCGCGCCCGGTGGACCCTGGTCTTCACCACGCTGATCTCGCTGTGCGGGTTCTTCCTGTTCCCCACCGCGCCGCCGCGGCTGCTGCCCGGGACGTCCTATGTCGACACGATGTCCCACTTCGAGGCCTGGGGATGGTGGAGTGGCGGCGCCAGCGCCGCGCCGGACGGCCTGGAGGGCCTCGCCAACCAGTACGCCGCCATGCCCTCCCTGCACTGCGCGTGGGCGCTGTGGTGCGGTGTCCTGCTGGCCCGGTACGCCCGCACGCCGGCCGTGCGGGTGCTGGGCTGCCTGTACCCGGCCGCGACGGTGTTCATCGTCATGGCCACCTCGAACCACTACATCCTGGACGCCGTCGCCGGCTGGGCTGTGCTCGGAGTGAGCGCGCTGCTCGCCCTGGCCGTCACGGCGCGGCGCGGAGCCCGGCGGCCGGGCAGCCCCCCGCCGCCCCCGGCCGACGGCTCCCGGACTCCGGCGGCTGGAGTGCCACCGGCCGCGGCGGAAGCCGCGGAGCCGGAGCGGGTGGCCCTGACGGCGGCCGAGCCCGGTGGGAGAGCAGGCACGGAGGTGGAGGCGGAGACGGGCACCAGGCCGCCCGGCGGGGAGCCGGCGGACGGCGGGGCCGCGACCGCGCACTCCGGGGAGCTCCCGACGGCCCGCCTTCCGGCGGCCCCTCTTCCGGCGGCCCAGCACCCGGCCGGGCGGCCGGCGCCCACCCGGACGCGGCTCGGCGAGGCCTGAGCGGGCCGGCACCCACACTTTTTCCGCCACCTTCACCCGGTGCGTTCCCGATGTCGGGGATGTGCGAAAGTTGCGGAGCGATGTGATGATCTGCGTCGCGGCCCAGGGGCCTCGCGCCCGCCGCGCAAGCGGCGGCGCACCCGTCGGTTCACCGGCCCCGGGCAGGTCAGCCTGACCTCCGTCCCGTCCCACATCGAGCCCGGAGCACCTCATGTCCTCGCCCTCGGTGGCGCTCCTCCGGCGCCCCCGTCCGGTCGCGTTTGTCGTCGCGTTGGTTCTCGCGGGGCTGCTGCTCGCCCTGGTCGCCCTCTGGCTGCGCCGCGGCCCGATCGAGGACGACCTGGCCGATCGGGCGGCCGAGGCCGTCCGGGCGAGTGGCGCGGCCCGGGCCTGGATCAGCGTCGACGGGCGGGACGTCGTGCTCCACGGCCGCTTCGACAGCACCGAGGAGGCGCGCCAGGCCCAGGCGGCGGCCGCCGTCTTCGGTGCCGGCTCCGTCCGGCTGGCCGGTGACGCGGTCGTCGCGGCCGAGCCCTCCCGCCCGCTGGTCATCGGGGTGAGCGGGGACGGTGGGGCCCCGTCCGGGCTGGCCCTGAGCGCCACCGTTCCGGACAGCGCGACCCGGGCCGACCTGCTCGGTTCCGCCGCGGACGCGTCCGGCGGGGCCGTGTCGGCCACCGTCACCGTCGATCCGCAGGTGGCCACTCCGGTCCTGGAGGCTCTCGGCGAGGTGGCCACGGCGCTGGGCCGGCAGGCCGGCGCGCGGTCGGTGACCATCGACGGCTCCTCGCTGGTCCTGCAGGGCGGGGCGCCCGACGCGGCCGCTCGCGCGACGATCGGTGCCGAGGTGCTGGCCGCGGTGCAGCCGTGGCTCCCGGGGGCCTCGCTGGACAACCGGCTGGCGGTCGGGGCCGGCGCCACTGTCGTGCTGGACCCGAAGACAGGCGTCGCCAGGCCGGCTGGCCAGGCGACTGCCCCCGCCACCGGAGGCAGCGCGACCGGCAGTGCGACAGGTAGTGCGACAGGTAGCACGGCCGGCAGCGCGGCCGGCGGGACCGCTGACGGCACCCGGGCCGCACTGCGGGCGGCGCTGGAGGACGCGCGCCTGACCTTCGCCATCGATGACGCGACCCTGGACGCCGCCGTGCGCGCCGGACTCGACAAGGTGGCCCGCGCGTTGCTTCCCGGTGATCTCACCGTTCTCGTCGGGGGCCACACCGACAGCACCGGTCCGCTCGCGCTCAACCAGGCGCTCTCGGTCGACCGGGCCAGCGCGGCCCGCGAGTACCTGGTGCTGCGGGGCGTGCCCGCGGAGCGGGTCCGGGCCGCCGGCTTCGGCCCGGCCCGGCCCGTCGCCGACAACACCACGGTCTCCGGCCGGGCCGAGAACCGGCGGGTGGACGTCACCCCGCTCGCGGACTGAGCGGCCCCGTCCCGGCGTGCTGTTCTGAGCCCGTCCTGAGGCCGCTCCGACCGGGGCCGCGCTGGTGCTGGTGACGGGCCGATCACGCAGCGGTCATGGGCAGGCCGGGTCGCGCCGATCGGCGGTGTGCCCCGGTGAACAGCGGGCGATGATCGGGGATGGATCGGGCCTGGCGTGGTAGGTAGTGCGCTATGGGCGAGAACAGTATGGGGCTGCATGAGCAGTCCGGAGCCCTCTCACCAGGAACGATCGACCGCCACCGGGCGATCGCGTCGCTGATGGAGGAGCTGGAGGCCGTCGACTGGTACGACCAGCGGGTCGAGGCGGCCACGGACCCGGAGCTGGCCGCGCTGCTGGCGCACAACCGGGACGAGGAGAAGGAACACGCGGCGATGACGCTGGAGTGGCTGCGTCGCCGTGACCCGGTGCTGGACGCGCAACTGCGTACGTATCTGTTCACCTCGGTTCCGGTCACGGAGGTCGAGGATGCGGCGATGAGCGACGAGAGCGTTGACGGAGACGCCTCGGCACGGGCCGCGGAGCCGTCGGACGGCTCGCTGGGGATCGGAAGCCTGAGAGGTGTGAGCGAGTGAACCATCTACTGCGTGGCTATGCACCCGTGACCGAAGCGGGCTGGAAGGCCATCGACGACGAGGCCCGGGGGCGGCTGACGACGAACCTCGCCGCCCGCAAGCTGGTCGACTTCGCCGGTCCCCACGGCTGGTCCTATTCGGCCACCCCGCTCGGGCGGGTCGCTCCGCTGCAGTCGCAGCCCGGTGACGGTGTGCGCGCCCGGCTACGCAAGGTGCTTCCCGTCATGGAGCTGCGGGCGTCGTTCACGGTCGACCGCGGGGAGCTGGAGGCGATCGACCGGGGCGCCGACGACATCGACCTCTCCGGTCTGGAGGAGGCGGCCCGGCGGGTGGCGGTGACCGAGAACTCGGTCGTCTTCCACGGCAATGCCGAGGCCGGCATCGTCGGCATCGTCGAGGCGTCCTCCCATCCCCCGCTGGAGCTGGGGGCGGACACCGACACCTACCCGCGCACAGTCGCCAAGGCGGTCGCCCTGCTGCGCCGGGCCGGTATCGGCGGGCCGTACGGGCTGGCCGTCGACCCCGATGGCTACACCGCGATCCTGGAGGCCACCGAGCACGGCGGATACCTGCTGATCAGCCACCTCAAGCAGATTCTCGACGGCCCGGTGGTGCGGGCGCCGGGGATCCACGGCGCGGTGGTGCTGAGCCAGCGGGGCGGGGACTTCATCTTCGAGTCCGGCCAGGACCTCTCCGCCGGCTACTCGTCCCACACCCTGGACGAGGTGGAGCTGTACCTGGAGGAGAGCTTCACCTTCCGGGTGACCGAACCGGACGCCGCGGTCGCGCTGGTGCCCGGCGCCGACCGCCCGGCCAGCCAGGCCTGAGGGCCAGCCAGGCCTGAGGGCCCGGCCCGGCATCGCCCGCGGACCGGATCCCGGCCCAGCCGGGATCCGGACTGCCCGCCCCACCCCGGTAGCCGTGCGCGGACACCTTGTTCGCGTCACCACGGAATAGGGCTCACCCCGTTGCTCTGCGCATCAGGTCATCGCGGTCCGTGTGTGAGGTAGGTAAGGCTCTCTTGCGCCCACCGTCCGTTCCGTGGCACTCTATCGATAAGGGAAGCCTTAGCTAAGCCTGAACCTCGGTGCGAAGGGGTCCCCCGGAACGGTAACGGTCCACTCTCTCGGTGGTTTCGGCCCCGACGACTCCGGGCGTGGTGAGGTGCGGTGCTCGTCTGTTCATGCTTTGCTGTCTCCGACCGGACGCTACGTAGCGTGATTGCTTCGGGCGCCTGTGACACGGAGGAGATCGGTGCGAGGTGTGACGCCGGCACAGGGTGCGGCGGCTGCCTCGAGGAGATCGACGGCCTGCTCGATGAGGCGATGCCGCGTCGGCGTCGTCCGGTCGCCAGATCAGCCTAGAGACCCACCGGGGCCTCCTGGGACGTGATCTCGGTGGGGTCGGTGCGGGTACCCGCGGCCGTCTGCGGGATCCGCCGCATGTTCGCCATGCGGCCTTCCGGCACGCCGGTCGAGGGTCTGCCTAGTCTGAAGGTGCTGCCACCGCATATCCGCCGGGACGTTTCATGGGGGTCGCCGGGTGATATTGCTGGAGGTTACCGGCGGTGCGTGGCGACGAACAGATCGTCGAGAGACTGAACGCGGTTCTGACGAATGAGCTGACCGCCGTCAACCAGTATTTCCTGCATTCGAGAATGCAGCGGAACTGGGGATACAAGCATATTTCCGAGCACTACTACCATGAGTCGATCGACGAGATGAAGCACGCCGATCGAATCATCCACCGCGTGCTCTACCTCGGTGGTCTGCCGAACCTCCAGCGACTGCACACCCTGCGCATCGGGGAAACGGTTCCCGAGCAGCTCGGTCTCGACCGTACGCACGAGACCGAGGCGGTGGACCTGCTCCGAGAGTCGATCGCACTGTTCCGGACAAAGGGCGACGTCGGATCGGCCGTGCTCCTCGAGGACATCCTGACGTCCGAGGAGGAGCACATCGACTGGCTCGACGCCCAGCTCGAACTGATCTCCCAGCTCGGCGCCACGGAGTACCTGTCCCAGCAGATCCGCGACTGACCGACGGCGCGCTGGCCGTCGACCTCGGCCGCCGACCCAGCCGCCGGCCGCGGCCCGGAACCGACTGGTGCCCCGGACCGCGGCGTGGTTGGCTGAGGCCGGTGGACGACAAAGCGATCTTCGCGCGCATCGACTCCCTGGTGGCGGAGGAGCACGAGCTGCGCTCCCGGCGCAGCAGCGGCCAGATCGACTCCGACGCGGAGACCGACCGCCTCACCGAACTCGAGGAGACCCTCGACCAGTGCTGGGATCTGCTGCGCCGCCGCCGCGCGGCCCGCGGAGCCGGCGAGGACCCGGACGAGGCCCGCGCCGGCTCCAGCACCCAGGTCGAGGGCTACCTGCAGTAACGCTGGGTCGAGCCGCCCGGCCGCCCTGGCCCGGCGGCCGGTGGTCAGGAGGCCGGTGGCCAGGCGGCGGAGGGCCGTGGGCTCAGTGCCCGAGCAGGGCGGCGGCATCCTCCGGGAGGAGGAAGCCGCTGTCGACGCCGGCCTGGGTCGCCTCCGCCAGCCGCTGCTCGTAGCTGCCCAGATCGGGGTAGAGCTGGGCCAGCCGCTCGCCGTCCAACGGCGTGGTCGACCCGAACAGGACGCACAGCCCCTCACCCTCCCCTGACAGCGTCGCGGTGGGCACGTCCAGCGCAGGCAGGCGCACACCGCCGAGCGCGTTGCCGTCCTCGTCGCGGGCGATGCGGCCGTCCGGCGTGGTGGTGATCCTCGGTGCCTGCGGCGGGGGAGTGCCGTCCCGTGCCCACCGGGCCAGGAGCCGCACGGCGCTGTTCATCACCAGGTACTGGGGAGCGTCGTTGACCGGCCTGGCACAGTCCTTCTCACCGGACGAGTCGAGCTCCCGCGCCATCAGCGGGTCGACGAAGTCCATGACGAAGCGGTCCAGGTGGGCGGTACCGGCCACCTCCCATGTCCGCAGGTACGCGGTGTCGGGCTGGCGGGCGTCCAGGTACGTGAACGGGCCCGCCCGCACGTCACTCTCCGCCTCCACGACCAGCACCGGGACGTCCAGATCGGTGCGGATCAGGGTCGGGCGCAGCGAGTCCTGGGCGTCCGCCGACGAGTCACCGAGGGGCGCCGCGTACGGGCCCCGGCTGTGCACCAGGAACCCGTCGAACCGGTCGGCCGGCGGGACCAGCGGATGCACGGCGTTGAGGTAGGCGAGGAGCCGGGCCGCCGACTGGGACTCGCCGTCCGCCAGCACCGTCGCGACCGGGAGGCCGCGCAGCGGTCCGTCCGGGTTCCGCACCGCCCGCGCGGCATCGGTGAAGATGTCGTACGAATAGGCGTCGCCGGGATGGCTCAGCGACCCGTAACGCCCCCGGTCCCAGGCCCGCAGGCCGAGGACGCCGTTCACGCCGACGGACTGTGCGGACACCCCGACCCAGGCATAGCCGCCGCGGACCAGCTCCTGGTGGGCATACCCGAAGTCGGTCGGGGTCTCCGTGCTGGCGGTGACGTTGAGCCATTCGACGACGACGGTGCCGTTGAACCGCGCCGGGTCGCGCGGCCGCTCGACGAGCAGCCTCGTCCGGTACGGGGTGGGCTCGCCGGACGCGGCCTGCCAGTAGCCGTCGGCGGAGCGGGCGCCGGCGGTCCGGTAGGGGCGGGCCTCGCCTTCTAGCTGGTACTCGCTCTCCTCGTAGCCGGCCGCGGCCACGGCGGTGACCGGCGGGATGACGAGAGACAGGAAGGGATGTCCCCGCAGACCGCCGGTGATCGGGGTCGTCACCGGCGCGGCCCGCTCCGCGGCCGAAGGCTCCGCGGCCGCCAGCATGGCCGCGGGCGGGTCGCCGGGGGAGGCCGGTGGGGGCGCCGCGGGCGTCGCGGGCAGGCAGAAGGCGGCGGCGAGCGCCGCTGTGGTCAGGGTCGCGGTGGCCAGGAATCCGACGAACCGGCGCCCGGTAGCAGAGGGGCGGCCGGCTGCGCGGCGGAGCCGACGGGTGCCGACGGGGGTCCGGGTCGGACGCACGGGAGCTCCTCGACTCGTCTGGGTGGTCGCCGTTGGCGCGCGCAGCGTAACGGGCGACCACCCGCAAATCGGGCTGCCGTTCTCCGGTCGGGGCGTGGCGTTCCTACGGGTTTGCCCGAACGGTCAGTCGTCGTTCCGCCGTGCCTCCCGCCCTCGTCTCGGTCGTCGCTGTCCGTGTCGGAGATCCAGCGCGAACGCGATCCTGAAGACCGTCATGCCGGCCCCCGGAGCCCGGCCTCCGAATCCGCGACGCCGCGCCAGCGCAGCGCGCCTGCCGACGGCGTGGCCAGCTACGCGAGTTTGAGCAGCGCACGCTCCCGATGGGCCGGGTTGGCGTCAATCACGGCCTGGAGCTGCCGGGCGTGCTCGCGGCGCTCCTCGGGAAACGCGGTCGCCACGGCGTCGAGAGCCGCGCCGACCGCGTCCCTCGGGTCCACCGAAGCGGACATGGTCCACTGACCGTATCGGCTCATTCTCTGTGTGTCACTAGCAAGCCCCTGCTGTCGTTCTGTTCTGACCGGGGCCGCATCATCTGCGCGGTGAGCGAGAGCGCGAAGATGAGCGGAGACGCGACCGCCACCGGTGGCACCCCGCGACGATCATCTAGCTTGGCTGGGTCGGCATCTGTCAGCACGGCAGCCTCGCTGACATCGGCGCCACCGGTTCCACGCGACGGTCCACCGATCGAGGAGCCGAATCTCTCCTCGGCAGTGATCGAAGCGCAGCGCGGTGACGAGGCGGCCTTCAGGCTGATCTACCGGACGATCCAGCCGGGTCTGCTGCGGTACCTGCGGGTACTCGTCGGGAACGACGCCGAGGATGTGGCCTCCGAGGCGTGGCTGCAGATTGCCCGGGATCTGGCATCGTTCCGCGGGGACTTCGACGGGTTTCGTGGTTGGGCAGCCACGATCGCACGTCACCGCGCGCTCGACCACCTGCGCCGACGCACTCGCCGTCAGCGGGACGACATACCGGTCGAGATGGTGACGACAGAACTGGCCGCGCCCGACGACACCGCCGGAGGGGCGTTGGAGGCACTGTCCACCGAGGCTGCCATGCACCTGATCGCGGGCCTGCCGTTGGACCAGGCGGAGGCGGTGCTCCTGCGGGTGGTCATGGGGCTGGACGCGAAAACCGCGGGGCGGGTCCTGGGCAAGCGCGCCGGCGCAGTCCGCACCGCGGCGCATAGAGGGTTGCGCCGGCTTGCCGAACAGCTCGCCGAGCGGGGGATCACCGAAGCCGGTCGACCGGAGGCAGGTGAACATGCTCGGAGTGACAGCACGCGACGATGACCGTCGGATGCGGTCAGGTGTAACACCGGCGAGAGCTTCGACGCTGAAGGACGTGAGATGAGCACACACCGACCCCGTCGGATCGACCGGGGCGAGGCAGAGCGGATGCTTCGCGGCGCCCCGGTCAATGACGGGGTCGGTGCGGATCCCCTTGCCGACCTGCTCGCCGCCGTGGCCGCTCCGGCCCGCGGTGGCGAACTTGACGGTGAGGAAGCGGCCGTGGCCGCTTTCCGGGAGGTGCGTCTCACCCACGTCACCCAGCCGCGGAGAAAACCCATGATCAATCTGATGTTCGCGAAGCTCCTGACCGTGAAGGTCGCCGCCATGGCGGCCGGGGCCACGGCTGTCGGTGGTGTCGCCGTCGCTGCCGGCACAGGAGTACTCCCCATTGCCGGTGGTGGTGGCAGCGTCGCCGTGTCCCCGACGGCCACGCCCTCCGCCGAGGTGAGTATCCCGGCGATCCCCGTGCCGAGCGCCGGCGCGTCCGTCTCGGTGTCACTGCTCGACCTGTGTCACACCTACACAGCCGCCGCAGCGACCGACGCCCGCACGACTCTCGATTCCCCGAACATGCGCGCGCTGGTCACCGCCGCCGGCAGCGCTGACAAGGTCGACGCCTTCTGCGCGAAGGCACTACAGGCGGAGACCGGCACCGCCGCGACACCGGGCACCACCGCCGGTGCGAGTGGAAGTGCGGGGCCGGGCGGTGCTGGTGTCGGCGCGCAGGTCCCGGGCGCGGGGGCGGGCGCGAGCGCCGGACCGGATGGTGCGGGTCCTGGCGTCCGTGTGGCGCCGAGCGCAGGAGTGGGTGCGAGTGCGGGGCCGGGCGGTGCTGGTGTCGGCGCGCAGGTCCCGGGCGCGGGGGTGGGCGCAAGCGTCGGCCAGGGCGGCGCCGGACTTGGTGCCAGCGCGGCCCCGTCGGTGCCTCGCTGACCGGTAGGCCTCACACGGTGTCTGGTAGATCACTGCAGCCGTGCCGAGTGATCTACCAGACATCGTTCCGCCTGCTGAGAGCTCCGCGCGTTTCCCGCTCATCGCCCGTGACCGTCCTTCACCCACGGTGTCGACAGAACGGGACACCCCTTCACCCAGTACTGCGCGGGCTTGGGATCCACGCCGGGCGGCCCGACCAGCCGCCGGTTGTCGCCGCCGCTTACGCGGCCATCAGTTGTCGGTGTAACACTGGCGAACGTTTCGACGCTGCAAAGGATGGGGCTGGCTACGTGCGGTCCCGGTGTCTACCTGACGGATCCCCCACTCCGGTAGCGAGGCACACCAGACCCGCGCAGGGAAGGGAACACTGGCCATGGCAGACGTGTCGATCTGGTTCGTAACGCAGGACGCCGAGGTCGGCGTGACCCTATCTGCTGTCCAGGCGTTGCGGTTGGCCGAGGCCATCACGCGCAACATCGCGGATGCAGTGTCCGAAGCAGGACGGAACGGGGCCGAGTCACCCTGGCCGGATGCCCGGCCCAGCGGGCAGACGCTGGCCGCACCGCAATACTGACCGTCCGGGTAGGGCCGGGGTAGGGCCCCTGCGTGGCTGATGGATGTCCTGAAGCGGAGATCACCGAGAGTGTGCCGGGATCAGCGAAAGACGTGCCGCCGCCACCGTGCCCGGTCCGCGTGTGCCCATGGCGCTTCAGCGACCCGGGCCCGCGCAACGTACTGGCTGCGGGGCTCCTGCTGGCGGCGAACGGGGTTTTGAACGCGGTCCTGGCGGCGTTGCTCTGGGTTCGCGACGGCGCTCGGTCAGCCTCGCCCGGCCCCTGGACTGGTGCCGGAGCCAGGTCCCCCGGCGGCGGCTGCTTCGACGGCCTCTGCGGGCTCGAGATCCGGGCGGGTCGGCAGCGAGACGCGGAAGCGGGTGTCGCCGGGTACCGAGGCGACGGTCAGGTTGCCGTGGTGGCGGCCGACGACGATACGCCAGGAGATGTCGAGGCCCAGGCCGGTGCCCTCGCCGACGGGCTTCGTCGTGAAGAACGGCTCGAAGATCCGTTCCTGGATGTCGGAGGCGACCCCGGTGCCGGTGTCGCGGATCTCCACGACCAGGTCGTCGTGGTCCGCCGAGGTGGCGATCGTGAGGGTTCCGGAGCCGCCCATCGCCGCCGTGGCGTTGTCGACGAGGTTCGTCCAGACCTGGTTGAGCTCGGCGGCGTGGACGGGGATCTCCGGCAGGGTCCGGTCGTACTCGCGGACGATCCGGATCCCGGCGAGCTTGCCGCCGAGCATGGTGAGGGTGCTGTCGAGCAGTTCGTGCACGTCGACCTGGCGGTAGGGCGCCCGGTCGAGCTGGGAGTACTGCTTGGTCGCCGCGAGCAGGCCGGAGATCCGGTTCGTGGACTCCTCGATCTCCTTCATGAGCAGTTCGCTCTCGACCGTGTAGGTCAGCCAGCGGACGGCGCCTTCGAGGATCTCCGGGGAGACGGTGATGGCGACCCGTTCCAGCCAGTCGACATCGATGCCGCCCTGGACGAACGTCGGCGCCAGCTCCCAGCCGCCGGTGACGCCGTGGTCGTCGAGCCAGTCCGCGACGGCGTCCTCGCGGTCGCTGGTCTCCATCGGCGTCAGGGCGGGTGCCTTCCCGACCCGTTCGGCGGCGTCCTCCTGCAGGCCGATCAGGGCCTCCAGCGCGGGGCGGTCGTAGGGTCCGGCAGCGATCATTCCCAGTTTGTGCCGCATGCCGGCGACCCGTTCCCGCAGCGAGACGGTGGCGCGCACCGCGGCGGCGGCCGGGTTGTTGAGCTCGTGGGTCAGCCCGGCGGACAGCGACCCGAGCGCGAGGAGCCGCTCGCGCTGCCCGGTCAGCTGCTGCAGGTTCTTCTGCCCGAAGAACAGCCCCTCCAGCATGTGGACGGCCATCGGGAACCAGTCGCGCATGAGCCGCGACAGCGCCGTGCCGTCCAGCACGACGAACCGGGACGGGGCGGTGACCCGCAGGGAGTTGGTGTAGACCTGCGGGACCCGGTCCTCGAGGTAGGCGAACCAGGCCCCGGAGTAGGCACCGCGCTGGCTGGTCCTGGTGACCTCGACGTCGTCGTCGCCGACCCGCCGGGTGAGGACGAGCGTGCCTTCGACCAGCACGTAGAAGCAGGTGGCCGGCTCGCCTTCCAGGAAGACCGGGCCGGGTTCGATCAGCTCGACGTGGCCGTTGCGGCAGATCCACGCGAGCTGGTCGTCGGTGAGCTTCTCGAAGAGGAACAGGCTGCGCAGCTCGTCGATGTCGCAGGGCAGCGCGGTGCCCTTGACGCACGCCTGGCCCATGACCTGGGCGCCGGCGGCCGTGCCGTCTGCCGTGCCGGCCTGGGCGCCGCCCGCCGACTCACCTGCCGTCTCGCCCGCCATGTGGCCTCCTCTCAGCGCATTTCAGCGTTTCGCCAGGTAGCGGTGCACGAGGGCGACGGCCATCGCGCCCTCGCCGACGGCCGAGGCGACTCGCTTGACCGACTCGGCCCGGGCGTCGCCGGCCACGAACACCCCGGGCAGACTGCTTTCCAGGTGGTAGGGGTCCCGCTCGGCGGCCCAGCCCGCCGGCCGCCGCCCGTCGACGACGAGATCCGGGCCGGCCAGGACGAAGCCGTGCTCGTCCCGGGCGACGACCCCGTCCAGCCAGTCGGTGCGGGGCGCGGCGCCGATGAAGATGAACAGCCACTGGGTGTCGACCCGCTCGGTCTCGCCGGTCGCGTTGTCCCGCAGGACCAGGCCTTCCAGATGGTCGGTGCCGTGCCCGGAGATGACCTCCGTGCAGGCGCGGACGTGGATGTTCGGCACGGCCGCGATCTGCTCGATGAGGTAGTGGGACATGGACGCCTCCAGCCCCCGGCCCCGGACGAGCATCGTCACCGACTTCGCGTGCCGGGCGAAGTACATCGCCGCCTGGCCGGCCGAGTTCGCGCCGCCGACGATGTAGACGTTCTCGCCGCTGCAGCCCGGGGCCTCGGTGAGCGCCGAACCGTAGAACACCCCCTGGCCGGTCAGGTCGTGCAGGCCGGGAGCGTCGAGCTGCCGGTAGGAGACGCCGGTGGCGAGGATGATCGCGTGCGCGTCGATGCTGGCCCCGTCGCCGAGGACCAGCCGCCGGGCGGGGCCCGCGGCTTCCAGGGCCACCACGTCGGCGGTGGTCAGCAGCTCCGCGCCGAACTTGACCGCCTGCCGGCGGGCCCGGTCGGTGAGCTGGGAGCCGGAGACGCCGTCGGGGAAGCCGAGGTAGTTCTCGATCCGTGAGCTCTGGCCGGCCTGGCCGCCGGTCGCGTGCCGTTCGACGAGCAGCGTCCGCAGCCCCTCGGAGGCCCCGTACACCGCCGCGCCGAGGCCTGCCGGGCCACCGCCGACGACGACGAGATCGTAGAAGTCGCCGGCGGGCGCGGTCGCCAGCCCGACCTGGCTCGCGAGCTCGCCGTCGCTCGGGTTGACCAGCGCGGTGCCGTCGGTGGTGATGACACAGGGGATCGCGTCCGGCGACGCGCCGGCGGCGGTCAGCAGCCGCTCGCCCTCCGGCTCGTCCGCCAGGTACCACCGGTAGGGAACGTGGTTGCGGGCCAGGAAGTCGCGCACCTCGTAGGACCGTGCCGACCAGCGGTGCCCGACCACCCGGGTCTCGGCGACGGGCCGGCGGTCCGTGGCGAGCCAGGCGTCGAGCAGGGCGTCCAGGACCGGGTAGAGCTTCTCCTCCGGCGGATCCCACGGCTTGAGCAGGTAGTGGTCGAGATCGATGACGTTGATCGCGTCGATCGCGGCGCTGGTGTCCGCGTAGGCGGTGAGCAGCACCCGGCGGGCGGTGGGGAACAGGTCCATCGCCTGCTCGAGGAACTCGATGCCGTTCATGCCCGGCATGCGGTAGTCGGCGAGGAGGATGGCGACCTCGTCCCCGCGCAGCTTGATCTCGCCCAGCGCCTCCAGCGCCTGCGCGCCCGACTCGGCGCGCACGACGCGGTAGTCGCCGCCGTACCGGCGCCGCAGGTCACGGGCGACCGCCCGGGAGACGTTCACGTCGTCATCGACGGTCAGCAGCACCGGGCGGGGAGCCCCGCGCCCGGCCCGGCCGCCGGTGGAGGCGGAGCCGGTGCCGGCGACGGCGGGCTCCGGCGGGTGCGGGCTGGGTGTCGTCACCGTGCCGAGAGCTCCGCTGGACGGGCTGGCCGGCAGGCTGCGGGACGTCGACTGCGATCGGTCACGCGCTCAGTCTAGGGCGCCTGGCCTGGTCATCCCGGTATTCAGGGCCATTCACCCGGTAGCGGAACGTATGCGTGGGATGCCCGGTGCGGTCAGTGCTCGGGTCGGTCGAGATCCCGCTGGCCGTCCAGGAACAGACGGATCTGGTCGCGGCCGGAGACGCCGGCGGGGCCGGCCCGCAGCGGTGTGCGGGGCGGCGCCGCCGCGGAGCCGGAGCGCGGCGCTGTGGCACTCGGCGGGATCCCGCCCGGCAGCGGTCCGACCGCCACCCCGTCGACCATGACCAGCGGCACGACGCCGTCCAGGATCAGCTGGCCCGGAGCGCGGTCCCCCTCCCAGGCCCCGCCGGCGCGCTGGACGAAGAGCTCCTGGCTGTACACGGCGAAGCGCACCGTTCCCGGCCTGCCCGATCCGGTCAGCAGGCGCAGGCGCTCCGCCGCCCGGCGGATCTGACGCGGGCTCAGGCCGGCACGACGCAGCGCGGCGACCGCACGCGCCTGGGTCAGCTCGCCGCGCCCCGGGCGAACCAGGCCGGAGCGCCGCCAGTAGGCAAGCTGCCGCGGGGTGACAGGCGAGGCGGGCGGGCGAAGGGCCGCGCCGACGACGGCGGGCGCGGAAGCAGGCCGGCCCGTGCGGCGCGTACCCTCCGTCACCGTACGAATGTAACCGTCCGGTCTGTGCCGGGTAGGCCCGAGGTCGCCCTGGTCGTCCAGCCGCACCGACCCGGCCCGCTCCGACGCCTGCCCCGACGCGGCCCGCGCGGACGCCGATCTGTTCGACGGCGGACAGCCCCTGGCGCGGGCTTGCCCTGACGTGCGCGTGAACCTCTAGCGTCGAGGACGACGACGAGACCGGGCCGGGCGGCACCGCACGGCACGGCTCGGCCACGGGCGGAGGGCGGAGGTCACCGGAATGCGCATCGGTGAGCTGGCGCGGCTCGCGGGGACGAGTACCCGCGCGCTGCGGCACTACGAGGAGCGCGGGCTGCTCGCCGCCCGTCGGCTCGCCAACGGCTACCGCGACTACAGCGCCGCGGACCTGCGCGCGGTCGAGGAGATCCGCGCACGGGTCGCGGACGGGTTCGCGCTCGCCGAGACCCGTCCCTTCGTCGAGTGCCTGCGGGCGGGGGAGGGGACCAGCGACGCCTGCGTGGACTCGATCGAGGGCTACCGCCGCCGGATCGCGCAGGTCGACGCCGAGATCGCCCGGCTGCTGCACTCGCGGGAGCGGCTGGCCGCCCAGCTCGACACGGCGTGCCGTGGTGCCCGCGGCCAGGGGGATGTCCCGCCCGCGCTGCCGGGGTGCGTGCTCTTCCCGGCCGCGCCCGGTACCTGACCGCCGCGTTTCCGTTCTGTCGTCTGTCGTCATGTCTGTCATCTGTTGTCTGTTGTCTCTGTCGTCGCACCGGCCCGCCGCTGCGGGCGGGCGGACCGCCCATGCTCTGAGGGAGCTGTCTCATGCCTGTTCACGAACTGTCCGTGCCCGGATCCGCCGCCGACAGCGCGGAGTGGGAGGTCGACGACGGCACCTTCGCGGACGCCGTGCTGCGGTCCCCGATCCCGGTGCTGATCGACTTCCAGGCCGACTGGTGCCCGCCCTGCCGGATGATGCGACCGATCCTGCGCCAGGTCGCGTCCGAGCTGGCCGGCCGGCTGCGCGTCGTCGAGGTGGACGTCGACGCCAGCCCGCGCACCGCGCTCGCCTACGGCGTGCTCGCCATGCCGACCATGGTCGTCGTCCGTGACGGCGAGGCGGTGGCGACGCTGGTGGGCGCCCGCAGCCGCCGGCGCCTGCTGGACGACCTCGCGGACCACCTGGCGGACCAGCCGTAGGACCGCGCCGGGCCACGGGTGGGTGGTCGGGGGTTCTGGAGCGGCGGGGCGGGGCTCCGTAGGCTCACGGTGTGAGCGAGCGCCTGTACTTCCGTCAGCTTCTGTCCGGTCGTGACTTCGCGGTCGGTGACCCCGCGGCGACGCAGATGGTCAACTTCGTCTACCTGATCGGTGACCGGGAGACCGGGGAGGCCGTCGTGGTCGACCCCGCCTACCGGGTGGGGGACCTGCTCGACGTGCTCGCCGCCGACGACATGCGGCTGACCGGGGCGCTGGTCACCCACCACCATGCCGACCATGTGGGCGGCACCGCCTTCGGCATCGAGCTGGAGGGCATCCGCGAGCTGCTGGAACGCACCTCCGTCCCGATCCACCTGCAGCGGGACGAGGCGGAGTGGGTGCGGCGCGGGACGGGGGTGGGCGCGGCCGAGCTCGTCGAGCACGACGATGACGACGTGGTCACCGTCGGCTCGGTGGACATCCGGCTGCTGCACACGCCGGGGCACACCCCGGGCAGCCAGTGCTTCCTCGTCGACGGCCGCCTCGTCGCCGGGGACACGCTGTTCCTCGAGGGCTGCGGGCGGATGGACTTCCCCGGCGGCGACGCCGCGAAGATGTACGACAGCCTGCGGCGCCTCGGTACGCTGCCGGACGACGTGACCGTCTACCCGGGCCACCGGTACTCGGCGGAGTCCTCGGCCGAGCTCAGCGTGGTGCGCAAGATGAACTACGTCTTCCGGCCGACGAGCTCCAAGCAGTGGCTCGCCATGCTCGGCGCCTGACCGCTCGCGGTGGCGACGTACGGGGTGGCGATGCACGGGGTGGGC